>JAZRWH010000015.1:0-13746 GCA_045599585.1 Myxococcota bacterium | reverse complement strand
CTGCTTCGTGAATAGTTTTTTAACCACTTGTCCACCCCAAATAAACTCTTGCGTTAGGCTCATAAAAACTCCCATTGCCTAGTAACAAGGGATGCCCATCGTTTCAAGTGTCCATATCGGAGGGACGCCCCTCAATTGGCGTGTCCGATTTTAAGGGGACAGTTTACAAATATTGGGCCCCTCCCCCGCCACCACCGCCGCCGGCTTGGCCGCACAGCCCCCTTCAAGGCATACACCTCTCCCGTTAGGCGTCTGCACGCTTTTTTGAAAAACAACGTTCTCCAAAAAAGGTGTGGATAAACCGGAAAAGTCCACAGTATTTTTGCATATTTAGGGACGTATATGCAAAAATCGCTGGAACATTATGCATCAAATACAAACCAACTCGTCAGCATAATCTGTGTTTGATGGTATCACACTACGCTTAGGTGAGCCGCGAATGAATGCTAATCCATAAACTGAAGCTTTCATGCTAAATTATCCTTATGCAAACAGTTTACGCGAAAGACACCTCGCCTTTCACAATAGAGTGATGCCTTTGAAAATCATTTCGTGACGTTTTTTTATGCTTTTTTTCAATTTTATTTTAAAAACTAAACCATACCCCCTACGCAACACGATCAGCACATACTAAAAAAGCCGCGTATCAGCTTTGCTGATAGCGGCTTCGCGTAGGCGTATTTGCTCTGCAAATAGCCGAAGCAGATTTATATGCAATGAATAAATATGATGTATGAAAAAAAGGCATCGTATATACGATGCCTTAATTCCGACTATAAAACTAAATTATACTTACCAACTTGCATTTATAGAATTCGAACTTTCGGTATATATAACGCGATTACCGCCATCCTGCCATGTATAAGAACCATCAGCATTTACTCGAATAAGTTTGTAGGCCATAACGCTCTGCGCAGGTAGCGAAAGTTTAAGTGATCCATTCGTGGGACGCGGAGCACGATCTGGATTCCACTGACCAAGCTCGGGTGAGGAACCAACAACAATATAATTTGCATTAGATGGAACGTTAATTGTAATTTCGCGTTTGTCATTTGTTATAAGACGCGATTTAGCACCATTTTGTATGAGTACACGCGTAGATTTCGGCGAAATAGTTATAGACCCCTTAACTGCTTCGCGTGAATCAGCATCAAACCACTGCCCTTCAGGGAGTTTGTATGATTTAAGCGCTCCTGCTTCATTGATGAATAATAATGCCTGCTGCGCACCGTGATCGCGACCGATTACTAAAAAATCAGGCTCATAATGAAGCGTTCCCGTTTTGCCTTCTCGAAGTACAGGATAGGCTGCTCGACGCTGAAGCGCACTGCGTACCAGGTCAGACAAAGAACTAGAGCCAAATTTCATATCTGAACGATTGTCAGGCTCTTGGGCTCCGTCAAGTGGAACCTCTGTACCATAATAAAAACTCGGTACCCCACGAAGCGATGTCATAACCTCTATCGCACGACGCATCGCCGCCATATCTCCATGACATGCACTGATAAATCGAGGCATATCGTGATTATCAATAAACGTCACCATGTGCGTTGGATCGCTGTACAAAAGATCGTTAGGCAGAATATTCGCTAAGTAATCAAGCGGTTTGTGATCACAAAATACATCTCTAAGCGCAAACGCCAAAGGAAAATCAAAAAGATGCGTAAATTGACCTTTTTTCTGCACTTCATCTACTTTACGAGGATCGCCCTCATAATACTCACCCAACAAAATCATGCCTTTTTTCTGATCTAATAGCGCTTTGTTGAACTTAGACCAAAAATCAAGACGAACATGTTTGACAGCATCCAATCGATAACCAGTAATATTGGGAAGCGCTAACCATTTTTCGGCCGAAGAAAGCAAATAATCGTAAACTTCAGGATTCGATTGATCAAGATCAGGCAAGCCGTGTACTTCGCGATCCGTTAGTTGCACAGGATCGTTCCAGTCTTCGATTGTAAGTGCTGGATGAAACCACGTCGGACGCTCTGCAACCAGCGGAGAACCATAACCTACGTGGTTAACAACAAAATCGAGTATAATTCCAATGTGCTGTTTTTCTGCTTCAACAGCCAATGCCTTGAGGTCTTCTTCTGAACCAAAATAAGGGTCGATCGTGCTAAGATCATATGTCCAATATCCATGAAAGGCCGCATTGCCGAAAAATTTCTCGTGCGCAGCTGTAAAGATCGGACTGAGCCAGATTTGCGTCACACCAAGGTCACGCAAATAAGGAAGTTTTTCACGAATTCCCTTGAGGTTACCGCCATGCCATCCAGCAGGATCTGACGTATCAATTTGGGGATTAGCTCCGTTTTGAGCATTAAAAAAGCGATCTACCATAATAAAGTAGATCGCTTCTGAAGCATTTGAATGGCCAGCGGCGACCCCGTCGCCGGGGGAAGCCCCCTTCGGGGCTTCGCTTTTCGCACTGGTTTTAACACCAGAGGTTAAACCTTTAAGAAACTGATCGACAAGCGCACCTAAACGACGCTCTAACTCTGGTTGAACAGACTCAATCGCATCCGCTCCCGTCTCATGCGAATACATCAAAACAGCAGGTAACGTGAACGATTGCGTAAGCGTTTCTTGCGTACGCGTATCAACAATCGTCATTTTGGCATTGACATTCCAACGATAACGCCCCGAAAGAGGTGAAAAATATTCCGTTGAAATTTCAGTAAGCACAAGATAATTCGACTGATTTGCTAAGTCATGAAGTGCATTCACACGACGCTCCGTATCACGGATCGACATCAAAATGCTTTGAACACTAGCAAACGAGATTGGTGAAACTTTGAGATTGCGTGCCGAAAGTGAATCGTCTAGCGATTTCTGAAAATCCTGAGGAACTTCACTAGATTTGACGTTTTCAATATCGTCGTACGAATAGACCACAGCGATGGAAGTATCTGCAGGGTACTGAATGACTGGCGTAGAAGATACACATCCGCTTATAGCAAAAGCACCCACAGCACCGAAGAGAACGAACAAAAGTATAAAAAAGAGATTCTTCATAGTTGTTATATCTAATGTTAAAGGTTCGTAGAATTGAAGGTTAAGTCAAAATTGCTAGCGTACTAGAACCAGGCTTCAGCTTCGATGGAAAGAACGTGGTGCCAATGCTTGTCTGGAATGAGCGAGATATCTTTATAAAACTCGTTCGACTGATCCCAAGTCTCAACATTGGAATTTTCAAAGGCTGCGTGAGCATTGGAATACTGTACACCGTACATCAAACGCAGCGACGGACGTGCAAATATACCCGTACCGCCAGGATTCAAAACGAAACCAAGCTTGCCTTGCCACGTTCTGCGAAGATCGAGATCGCCGTACTCAAGTCCGCGAGCATTCGATGTTCCACCGTCGTTTTCCCAGATTGAACCTGCGCTCGAACGCCACAAATTACCATTGAGCGACTTTTCTTCTGCGTACGACGTTTCTGCCAGAATATGAAGCGTTGGCGTAATATAAACCTGACCACGGACAACCAAAGACCACAACATACGATTGCGCTCGCTTGCTCGGATCTCATCATCTTTATCAAAATGATAACCAAAGATCGCTGCCCAAGTCAGATCGAAGCGGTTTTTGACGATCTCAAGGTTCATCTCGTCACCGAGGTTAAACTGATAACGTTCGTCCGTCCAGTCTTTTACATAAATGCGTTTTGTAACGCCGTAGGTGTTGCCCGTTTCATTATAATACTGTTCTGGGTGCTGGCGCAGGAAGTTAAAAAATAAGTTGTTCCACTTCAGAGCTCCGAGCTTACCAAAACCCAAGTAGCCGATGATTTTAAAACTAAAAGCATCGTCCGCAGAAGGCGTAGGATACTGCGTATCAACTAACGTCGGGCTGTCCAAATGCGAAATAAAGTCATCAATGACTTCTCCACGCGCATACGACTCATACGTTACACCAGAGTTGCTTCCGAATTTTGTCTGCGCCGGAGCATTGGAACTCCCTTCCACAGAGGGTTCGTAATTTAATTCAGCACCCAAACCAAATTCAACGCCGTCTTTGGGCTTAACACGAACAGCCGTACCAAAGGTCAAAACAGGACTATAGCCTTTGCTGTTCAAAAGATAGCCCGAATCGCCAATACCGACCAAAAGATCGACGTACTGATTACTCCACGATGCGCTAAGTCCAACCGTATTATAAAAGATTTCGGCGAATTTCATGTCATAAAGGCCAAGATCACCGAAATAATAATCGAGTGTACCCAACTGCCACACGACGTCTTCGATTAAAACGTTGCCCGCTTTGACATAAAGCTGAGTCAGGGCAAAATTGCCAAGCGAGCCATTCATGAGGTCTGCTGCATGAGCAGAACCACCTTCTATTTTGGCATGAAGACTCGTCCAAACTTCGTTCGTTCCTGGCGTTTGCTTTATGAGCTGCAAACGCATTTCAAGCGCTGCCCACTGGGTCTCGTTCAAAAGACGGCCTGAAATGTTCCACAGACCAAGTTTGGAATAACCGCCCTGAAAGTCCGGACGTGCACCGATTCGGAAGTAACCGCCCGCCGAAAATCGGTCGTCATCAGCCTGCGCATCCTGCGGTACCGCCAACGAAAAAACTAACGTTGCCAAAATCGCCAAAAATGCGAGAAATCGTGGAGTTTGTGTATGCATGATCCAATCCAGAAAAAAGAAAAGAAACGACTCTTTATGTATTTCTTAAATAACCGAATATTATTCAATTTTATTACAAGAGGGGGATGTTTCCCCCTACGCGGCTATTTGCAAGCAAATACGCCGCTACCCTCTCTGCGGGGCCTGTGCCCCGCCACGCCCCCCCCTCTACGCAAACATTGCGTCAACAAGGGAACAAACTTAGCGTTTCGTCGCAATAACGATGGTACGCGGTTTGACATCGTAAGCCGGATCCTGCGTTCTTCGAGAACCGTCAATCCATACGTTCTGGCTTAACTTCTTATCTTTACCGGCACCTTCCTCTGAATTCAGATACTCATAGTCAAAATAACTCTGCGTATCCATCAGAATGCTCCATTCCCCGCCATCAGGCAGATAGAAGCGTTTGGTATCGTACGCTTCCATGTTGATCATGACGTACAAGGCAGGCGTCGTCGCCGTTGCACGATAATGCATAGCCAAGGATTTGCCCTGCCAACCGTTGTCATCGGTGGTTCCCTCCGGCCACCACCATTCAACTGGCGAACCATACTCTGCCGGGCTGAGGAACTCTTTAAACTGTTTGCGAATCGCAATCGCTTTGCTCACAAAGTCACGCATGCGTTCGTTTTCAGGCGTCGAAGTCCAATCCCCCCAACGGAACCAGTTCCACTCGTTATCTGCACTGTCCGAATACGCATTGTTGTTGCCGTACTGCGTACGCATGTACTCGTCACCACCAAGAATCATGGGGGAACCGTGGCTGACCATCAAAAGTGCAAAGAAGTCACGAATAATCTGACGTTTTAAGGCCTCGTGATAGCTGTCGTAACAACGTCCCTGCGTGTCATAGTTGGCATTATCATAATCCTGACACCAGTTGCGTGACGCGTTATGCTCCTCACCACTCGAAACATCGCAGAATGAGTTATACATGCTGTTGCAACAAACATCATTAAGCTTGCTGCAGCCGTTGTTCTTCTCCCAATACGTCGCCAAATCGTAAAGCGTCATGCCGTCGTGCGCCGTGAGGAAGTTGACTGAGTTGTACGGTTTACGGCCGTCATCTCCAAAAAATACACTGGAACCGGTAAGCAAATTGCCAATATTCATCGCTTGATCCCAGTTCGGCGAAATCGACTCCGTACGACTCAATGTGTAATCATCATTGTTTACGAACGGACGATACATATCGCGGAATCGGCCGTTCCACTCAAACCACGCATGATTCTCAAATTTCGTCGACTTCGGAAAGAGACCATTGACGTAGTGCGAAATATCCCACGGTTCTGCGATAAAACGCGTGTGATATTTAGCCATAACTTCGTCATCAATGATGTCCTGCAAAACCGTGTTCTTGACGTTGTTCATCCAATAATTGTTGTCGGCATAGACGTTTTTGTCGTCTACGCCAAGAATCGAGGCAAGGTCAAAACGGAAACCGTCGACATGCATCTCTTCTACCCAAAAACGTAGGTTGTCTACGATGAGACGTCTAAACGGCAATACGTTGGTTCGCGTCTGATTGCCAACACCCGTCTGATCAAGATAAGCATGGTTGGGATTGCCATTGTTGTCGCTTACGAGATGATAATAGGCACTGTTGTCTAAACCACGGAACGAATAAATCGTCGCCGCTGTTCTGTCATCAAAGTTCGCCTGCGTTCCGTAAGAGTTCGCTGGATCCTGAATTTTGCTTCGCCAAAATCCACCTTCACCCGTATGGTTGTAAACGACGTCCAAAATGACTTCGATACCCGCCTGATGAAGTTTATCGACCATTTCTTTGAATTCGTCATGAACGCCATTCATTTTGCCCTGATCGACGCGCGTCGCAAAACGCTGCTCCGGGACAAAAAAGTTGATCGTATTGTATCCCCAATAAGTACCATCGTCGGGCTTTTCACCCACAGGCATTAACTCAACTGCCGTAATACCCAGTTTTTTGAGATATTCCGCTTTTTCTCCAATACCTTTCCAGGTACCAGGATTCTTAACATCATCCATGGCTTTCATTGTAAAGCCCTTCGGATGAACCTCGTAGAAAATAAGATCGGTTTTCGCATGACCGACAAATCGATCGCCTAACATACGATTCTGGCGCCACTGCTTCTCAGCATCACTCCATTCGTACTCACTCTTGATAACGACTGATTTCGGTGAAGATTTCCAGTCAGAAATGTCACGCGCTGTACCTGAGGCCGGATTGCCACCTGCACCCCAATCAAAATCACGATGAATACGACGCGCATAAGGGTCGGTCAGCAACTTGTTCGGATTGTAACGATTGCCATCCTTGTCGCAGTCTTCGATAAAACCTATGGTCGATCCTGGATAAAACTCAGGCTTGTAGACCCAGTTCGGGCCAAAAGCGATATAGCCGTAGTACGTTCCAACACCTACGCCGTAAACAAACTGCGTCCAGATACCCGTTGTCTCATCTTTGTACATCGGAATACGTTGTGCAGGCTGATCTGTGTCAGGATTGGCCGTATTAAAGATCAAAACCTCGACGCGCGTCGCATTTTTTGCATAAACCGCAAAGTTGACGCCCTTGTCGACAATCGTCGGTCCTAAAATGTCGTACAATTGCATGCCCGACAAAGACTGAAGCGATGGCGCTAGCGTGCATGAACCATATACGCGCGTCGGACACTGATAGTTGAGCTCCGCACCGTCATTACTCGCACGCACTTTTTGAGGCTCGTCGCAGGCAGCACTCAAAAGACTGGCACCAACCATTAGACTTGACAAAATAATATTACGAAGGTGTCTCTTTTTCATTCGTTGTCTCCTGCTTATTTCTTTTGCCATACGATAATACGACGATTCGCATCAAGTCTGACACTGGTCGTATCATTAATAGCATTGTTGGGATCAAGAAGGTCTATCCAGCCATTACTTCCATCGCTAGCTGGCACCGTAAACGTCCAAGAATCATCGTCGTAAAAATCGGAAAATCCGATCAACAACGTTTCTCGTTCGTCTTTCATCATGTACATCCAAGCGCGTTCGCTTGCATCGATATTCTGGCGCTTTCCTCGCGTCAGAGCTTTGTGCTCTTTACGAATCTGACCTAGCTTCTGAACTAACGCAAGCGTCTCTTTTTGCTGTACATTAAGCACATCGCCAAATTCCATCATCTTACGGTTGTCAGGGTCGTTTGCGCCTTCAAGACCATATTCATCGCCATAATAAATCAAAGGAATCATCGGACTCGTCAGCAAAAATGTCCACGCCGCACGAAGACGATTGTATGCCCACGAATCTTCTGGCCCAACCTCGCTGTTGTTCCCGTACTTTTGATCATTATCACGTTTGATGTAGGAAATCGCTCGCGCTACGTCCTGATTGCCCAAAAATGTACTCATAATTGAGCCTTCGTACGCTCCGTCATTCCAAAGCACAAAATCCTTCAGTTGATAATACTCCGATCCGCCCTCCGGTTTGTTGTCAGGCGCCCGCATGATCGTGTCGCGAATCTTGTTGTACAACGGAAAATCAAACTGTCCATGCAACTGATCATCCCCTAAATAACGCTTGATCGTGTCGTACGAGTCAAACGTCTCGCCAACAATATAAAAGGTCTGACCACTGCCTTCCATGATGCTGTCCACCATCGTACGCAACTCTTTTATAAAAGATTGTCGCATGTGCTTCACAGCATCTAGACGAAATCCATCAATGTCCGTCTTCTCAATCAGCCATTTCGCATGATCTAATACAAATTTGCGCGCTTCAGGAATGTCGTAATTAAAATCAGGCAAATTGTACGAAAACCAACACGTCTCGGGTATTCGATTCCAGTTGCCGCCGTCGTTGCCCGTGCACATCTCCGCTTCTTGATTGAACCATTCCGGATGCTGCTTGTAAACAGGACTCTCATCACTCACATGGTTCGCTGCAAAGTCTACTAAAATTCGAATCTTATGACTGTGCGCTGTATCAACAAGTTTAATAAACTCATCAAGCGTGCCAAAATGTGGCTCTATCGGCGTAATGGGTACGCCATTCGATAGGGCCCCCGCAAACATTGACGCCGTGTCGTCCGTATATCCCGTCGAAACTGGCCAGTACGAGTGGTAGCCACTCATCTTAAAACCATCTGCATCAACAACACTTTGCGTGTTCATGTCTATCGAGGATAACCAAATCGTGTTGACACCAAGTTCGTCAAAATATCCTTCCTCGATCTTCGCCGTAATTCCAGCAAAATCACCACCCATCCAGTCGTAATCAATGTGCAGCGGATGATCGTTGGTAGGATCTCCATTGTTAAACCTGTCCGTAAAGGTAAAATAAATCAGTGCGTCGCGCCAATCAAACGCCTCGTATTCATCCCATACAGGCACATAAAGCGGCTCAATCTTGTTGAAGTTCGACGACTCTATGCTAACAAGATAACCCGCTTTGTTCGTCGCGCCAATCTTGTCCTTCACGCTTAATACCGTGCCCTTCGTCTCGGCAACTTTTACTCCTCGGCGCGTGACCGTAATCTTCGGATTCTCAACTGTACCGCCAACATCCACTAGACGAACCTGAAATTCTGCCTGCCCGTTCATCGCTGTAGGCTTCGCGCTCAATACCAACTTTGCTGGCTCGGCAACCGTGCACGCTCCTTCCGCATCGGTCGAAAATCCCATGTCACAGCTGCAACGCTCCATCGTTCCGCCAATGCAGATACCGTGGCCACACTCTTTGCTACATAACTCGTTCGTCTCATGGCTGTCATCACACCCAGTTGTAATTAACAATCCCATGATCAATGCTAACGATACTCTTTTTGTTTGCATCCGCTATGCCTCCACAAAAACGCACAAACTGGTTGCCTTATACGCGAATCTTGTTAGGTAGTTCAAGGTTTGACGCTGAATTTGAAGGAAAATGCTTAGTTTTATGTAAGCACATGTATAATTTACAACCACACACACCTACATATCACATGTTTTTTATAATATATAATTCGTTTTACTCTATATAACTTTAGACATCTTCGTGATATCAATACGTATCTATGTCTCAAAAGCTCTGTTTGTTTCACACAAAACAGGATACAATCTGATTAACAAGACTTTTGCACCCATCAAACTCGCTCGATCGATTTATATACAAATTTAATCTTGTAAATTCGATTTATATTTATATGATTTAAATTCCAAACTAAAATATTACAATTTATTCAATCATAATCATGTTGATCTTACGATTGTTACGCTTGCAAAAATACGCATTGAAAGACTGCATCGTCTTTGTATTTTCTTTGCGGCCGTCTTCTCAGTCCGCGCTTCGCGCGATCCTTCAATACGCCGGCCGACGCGCCCTAGTTCGCAAGCTCACTACGTGCGCGTTTCATTTATATATGCCCCCAAACTACCCACGTCGTACCGCTAAATAGTACAATCTAAACCAAACAAGTCATGTCACGGTACAACGCTGAAGCAAAGCGAAAGCGTAGAGAGGGTAGCGGCGTATCATCGATAGATGATAGCCGCTCAGGGGGACACCTCCCCCTCAAAAAACATTCAACGCATCTACTCAGGGCGCTTTGAAGCCCACTCCTCCCAAGCCATCGAACAGCCTTTCGGAACGGCGTTCTGCGCACGGCCATAAAGCTTTAGCGCGAACTTGGGATGCCCAGGAACGTGGACGCGCAAGGCATCGCTCAGCGTAACGAGCCTGCCGACGTCACCGGTCAAAATAAAAGCTGCACTATCAATATTACACATATCAAAAAGCGCAATTTGACCGTCGTTGTCAGGCATGACAGGACGCATAGAGTCAGGCGAATAAATGAGACAACGCATCCATGGCGGAAGGATAAAAAGCCCCTCTTCGGGAATGAGATCAGCAGGAGCGTTGAGTGCACAAAGCTCATACCCTTGGCTTGACAACTCACACATGCCATATTCACCGTAGATTCTGCGACGATCTATACCAAGTTTTGCAGCAAGTTGATCACGAAGCTCATTTTTTGGAACTTCACGCGTCTTACCTTTGTATCCACCCGTCTCAAGCAACGCACTGTACGGCGCGCATGCAAATTTACGGTCGCCCAATGCATCGAGCAGCTGAACGTACGCAAAAGCCGGCCCCATCAAGTGAACAGGAACGCCAGCAGTTTGCGCATCCTCAAGCGCCGCACAGAGCGCCGGTATGTCGAGCCCCGTATTCATATTAAAATAACATGCACTTTTGGGCCCGCCAACCGCTGTAATGAAATAAGAAATCATAAAGCCCAGCGAAGAATTAGGATTATCTTCGTACGACGGCATCAAAGACAAGATACGCGTTTCGGGCATGATTGAACGCCCAATTAAATTACCGTATTGATAAATAATTGAACGCTGCATTAAGCCGACATCGGCAAAACGATGGACACTTCGCGCGTCCGTCGTCGTGCCGCTCGAATAGAACGTCGCCTGAGCGTGCTCCGCATCGGCAGCTGATACATCCGATCGTTTGAAACATTCGACAGGAAGAGGCGGCCAATCCATAAGATGGCTGCCATCACCGCAAACGCCGCAAACATCGCAATAACGTGCATATACGGGATTTGTTTCGCGCTGATACTGAAGGAGTCGGCCCTCAATTCCGGGGAATTTTGGCCGATTGAGCGCCAAAACGTCAAATCGGCCGTGTCCGTGATCAAAGGACGAAGCCCAGGCAAAGCACTGAAACAAGTGATCTGCAATGTCCTGCCAGAGTTTCTGGCGCGTTTCTTTTTGATCCATGCGAAATTAATCCCAATAGAGCTGAGGAACAGTCTCGGCAACAGGCGTAAGTTTAGAAAGCGCACGACCAATGCGACGAATACCTTCGACGATATCTTCATCTTTCATTGCAAAAGAAAGACGGAGATAACCATCTGCACCGAAGGCACAACCTGGAATACAAGCGACATGGCCGTCTACGAGCAAATACTCTGCAAGTTCGAGATCGTTTGTAATGACGCGGGCATCGATGAGCGAATGACAATACTTTTTGACATTCACCAATGCATAAAATGCACCTTTAGGTTCAAGACATGAAACATTTTCAATTTTAGACAACTCATCGAGAAGAATATTTTTACGTTTTTCGAAACGCATGCGATTCTCTTCGAGATAGCTATGATCGAGTTTAAGCGCCTCAATGGCACCTGCCTGAGCAAAACTGGTTGCATTCGAAGTCGAGTGACCTTGGATCGAGCTCATAGCTTTAATAATTTTAGGATCAGCGATCGCGAACCCGAGACGCCATCCCGTCATAGCGAAACTCTTTGAAAAGCCGCAGGTCGTAATAATACGTTCAGCGAGATCAGGCGCAACACGGGCCAAGTCAATGTGTTTGCAATCGCCATAGGTAATATGGGCGTAGATATTGTCCCAAATGACCATGACATCCGGATATTTGCGAAGGACTTCAGCGAGTGCTTTAAGATGTTCTTCTTCATAAACCTGACCGGTCGGGTTGCTCGGCGAATTCATAATGAGCGCTTTAGGCTGATATTCGTGGAGCGCAGCTTCGAGTTGTTCGGGCGTCATCAAGAAAGACGTTTTTTCGCTTGTTTTGACGAAGACGGGTTCACCGCTCGCCAAATAGACCATTGCCGGATACGAAACCCAGTAAGGCGAAGGAATGAGAACGCGATCACCGACGTCGATAAGCGCCATTAAAGCATTGTAAATGACTTGTTTGCCACCGACCCCGATGATGACGTGATCGGTTGAAGTCTCGATACCGAATTCGCGTGTGTACCACTGGGCGATGGCAGCGCGAAGTGCGGGAATGCCGGTTACAGGCGTGTAACGCGTAACGCCATGGTCGAGGGCATTTTTAGCCGCTTCAACAACGGGCTCAGGTGTATTAAAGTCAGGCTCACCGGCACCAAAACTTACAATATCAATGCCTTCAGCGCGCATAGCTGCTGCACGCGAGGTGATTGCCAGCGTCATAGACGGTTTGACATGACCAAGTCTGTTAGAAAGTTTCATTATAATTTATCCTTTATTTGTTGTTTCGTTCGTCGCAATATCAATTTGCGCCTGTACAGCAAAGAAATCATCGAAAATAGCATCGAGGCACTCTCGAACTTCCTTGACACCTTCTTTAGACAAAGTAGAAGTTACAAGAAGTTGTTTGACAGGAATATTCAATGATTTAGCGATTTTATTCTTCTGATTGAACGCTTCATTGCGTCCAAGCTTGTCGCATTTTGTTAAAACAATAAGAAACGGAATATTATTCGCATTGACCATTTCGATCATAGCCAAATCGTGTTCAGAAGGCATTCTGCGAATATCGAGGAGGATGAGCAGGCCGAGGAGATGTTCACGTTTTGTAAGATAATCGTGCATCAAACGGTTCCACTGTCCCTGAATCGCATCGGGGACATCCGCAAAACCATATCCGGGAAGGTCGACAAGGCGAGCGCGATCTTCTGTCACAAAAAAGTTGACGAGCTGCGTACGACCAGGCGTTTTACTGGTTTTCGCCAAAGTTTTCTGCTCACTCAACATGTTCAGCAACGAAGATTTTCCTACGTTCGAACGCCCGACAAAGGCTACCTCTGGCAACGGATCCTTCGGAAATTGTTTGGCACTCGCGGCACTCGTTAAAAAACGCGTTTTGCGATAAGCTAATGGCATATATGACTCTCCATTCATAATATTCTTTATATTCCCCCAAAGAATTTAGTTTATCGCACGACACACGAATGCCTTCAACATAAAACGCGCATTTTCATTTACAAAATAGCAAAATCTCTCCAACAAAGATGCGATAACATCTAAATTTTACTATCTAACAAACCGCACGCTTCCCATGATGATCGCAACAAACATCATCACAAACGCTCTCATTACACAAAATAAGTTTTATGATAATTAAAGAGCGTTTGTTTTAAATTAACCTCAATTTATATATAAATGCACTGCTATTACACGAAGTTTTCATAGAATACTCTGATAACTCTACAGTAGCTTTATTTTATCGATATATAGTCGTTTCTAAGCATGAAAAAGACTTAAGATTACTGTTAAATCGCCTGCGTCGCGAAGCCGAAGGCAAGCAGCGGGCGCACCAGACGAACGGGCGCGCATTTTCGTTACAGTTAATGAGAATATGT
>JAZRWH010000014.1:0-12525 GCA_045599585.1 Myxococcota bacterium | reverse complement strand
CCCGCTCGTCTGGTGCGCCCGCTGCTTGCCTTCGGCTTCGCGACGCAGGCGATTTAACAGTAATCTTAAGTCTTTTTCATGCTTAGAAACGACTATATATCGATAAAACAAAGCTACAGTAGAGTTATCAGAGTATTCTATGAAAACAGCGAGGGACCGCAGTGACTTTTCTTATTCTCATTCTGTCCTGCGGACGGCCCAAAGGGGCGTCGTATCGCGGACGCCCCTTTGGAATCCCCGCGCTCTTTTGTCGCGCGTGCAGAACTCACTTCGTTCAGACATGCTGCACGCGCGGCAGACGAATGGTGTATGCAGGTAAATGGGATGGATTTAATTCGCTCATCGGCGGGCGCGAACTTGACTTCGTCTTCAACATGCGCGCCCGCTCGCCCAGTGCGCCCGCTGCTTGCCTTCGGCTTCGCTACGCGTGCGATTTAACAGTAGTCTTAAGTCTTTTTCATGCTTAGAAACGACTATATATCGATAAAACAAAGCTACTGTAGAGTTATCAGAGTATTCTATGAAAACTTCGAATTGAGTTGTAACATCCAAATGCATGTTCTTTGATAAGTCATTTGCATTAGAAGGCGTAAGAATATTATGATTGTGGTTTTGTGGGTGGGGGACGGCACTAGGATTGCAGGCAATCTCTATATAAGCGAGTCCGTACGTCTAGGAATCGCAGTGCTGGTATATTTTGTTTGGAGGAGCGGTTATGAAACGATTTTTAGGTTTTGGCCTGGCAGCTATGTTTACGGTAATGGCAGCGACATGTTATGCGCAGGATGAACTTCCGCAGGGCAAACGTACGCCACTCAATTATGATGAAGCCGATGCAGCTCTTTTGCAGTCGGGCTCTCAGGATGAACTTTTACAGTCGGACTCTCAGGATGAAGATGTTGTCGGAACGATCGTCGTTAGGGCTACGCCGTGGGGCGTTGTTAGCGTAAATAACGCACGCATCGGTAATACACCGATCACAACAAAACTCGTCCAGCCTGGAATGGTTTCGGTTAGGCTGCAATTGCCTACGAATAAAAGCGTTGTTGAGCGTGAAGTCGAAGTGAAGGATGGCTGCAAAGTCGAGATCGCTTACGATTTTAATCGGTCAACTTGGGCAGAAGATAAGGTTGCCTGCGTGAAAAGGAACAGTCAAGCTGACAAGCCCGAAGCGGAAAAGCCGAAAGCCAAAGTCAAACGTGACAGCAATGAATCCAAAAGCAAAGACACAAAGTCGAGTGGTGTTAAGAAGAGAAAAAGAGAAGAAGATAATACCAAGTTACTTCAGAGGGGAGGATTAGTCTTTTAACATTGGCGTTGATTTGATAGCGTCTGTTTGGCGTAGTAGCGAAACATTCATTTTTGGCGAATTTGCTTTGCGGGCGCTGGTATAAAAAAAGCCGCGTATTGGGTGCAACCCAATAGCGGCTTTGCGTGCCGCGTATTGAGCGAAGCGCAATAGCGGCCGCGTCTCAAAGAAAAAGCCGCCTTTTGAGGCGGCTTCGTTGTTTAGCTTAGATGTTTAGACCCATTTCATGAGCCAATTGATTACTTCGGTGTACCAGACGTAGGAATTGGCGGGGTTGAGGACCCAGTGACCTTCGTCGGGGAAGTAGAGGAGGCGGCTCGGGACGCCCATGTATTGGAGGGCGGTGAAGAGGGCGACGCCTTCCGAAATGAAGCAACGGAAGTCCTGCTCGCCCTGAACGACGAGCGTAGGCGTCTTGAAGTTGGCGACAGCGCGGTGTGGTGAATGTCGGTTGTAAGCCTCTGGGCATTCGAAAGGTTTGCCGCCGAATTCATGCTCGCTGAACCAGAGCTCGTCGGTGATGTAGCCGGACATTTCGGTATTGAAGATGCCGTCATGGCTGACGAAGGCTTTGAAGCGGTCGGTATGGCCCATGAGCCAGTTGATCATAAAACCGCCGAACGAAGCGCCAGCAGCGGTGAGTTTGTCGGGATCGACGAAGGGGCATTCCTGGAGAACTGCATCGACGAATGTGAGGATGTCGGAGGGGCATTCGTCAGACCAGCGTCCGCTGATTGCGCGCGTAATTTGCGTGCCGTATCCGGTCGAACCACGGGGATTGCAGAAGGCGACGACAGCGCCGCGACTGGCAAACATGGAGACGTTCCAACGATAATGGAATTGATCGAGGAAGGCGCCTTGCGGGCCACCGTGGATGAGAAGGATGAGGGGATATTTTTTGTTGGCGTCGAAGTTGGGGGGGAGGACGATACAGCCTTCGAGGTCGGTACCGTCTTTGGCTTTAAAGGTGATATTTTTGCCGCGGTCGAGTGAAACGTCTTTGAGTACGTCGCGGTAGTTTGTGATGAAACGGATGGATTCAGATGATTTAATTTCGGGAAAATGTTTGCGCGGTTCGAACGGTTTGATGTTCGTGAGTTCGACGCATTCGGCGGGCATATTAAGCGCTTCGAGGCGCGCGAAGATGCGTCCGGCGCGAGTTACGGCGAAGTCGAGGTAGGCGCTGCCGGAGGTGAGCTGTACGACTTTGTTTGTTGCCAGATCGAGTTCATAAAGACTTACGTGAGAGAAGTCTTGAGCAGAGAAGATAATTTTTGTTTCGGAGATAGGTACGATGGAATCGACACTACGATCGAAGCCGTCGATGTATAGATCGGTTTGTCCTGTTTTTAGGTCGTAAACTTTGATTCGGAAGTCGTCGGCTTCGTAGGCAGGCTCAAGCATGGCAGTATAGGCCAATTTAGTGGGGCTCAGGAAGCGCGGCTGGACGTCGTTCGCGAGTGAAGTCGAGATTCGGATGGGATCTCCGACCATTTCAATGCCGGCGATTTTTTGTAGATAGATCGATTGATTGGTCGTACGCGCGGGTTCGTCGTCAGGATTCATGACGTAAGCGACGTAAGCGCCATCGGGAGAGATATCGTAATCACGGGCAGAACCGAGGGCGAGTGGGGGGACGTCGTGTTCATTTGGGGTGAGGTCACGCATGGCTCCGGTAGCGACATCGAGGATAAAGAGGTGTGTGCGTTTATTTTCGGTCCATTCGTCCCAATGTCTATAGAGCAATTTGTCAGCGATGCGTGCGCGAGCTTTGGGGTGAGGCAAAGCGTAGATATCCGCGAGTGATAGTGCGGAAGTTTCGGCTTTATCTTGCAGATCTTTATCTTCATAGAGGGAACGCACGAAGAGTATGCGTGTACCATCTTTTGAGAGAACGGGAGAAGAAGCGCCGCCTTTGCCTTGTGTAAGGCAGGTAGGGTTTGAGCCATCCGCATTAGCGCGCCAAATCTGTCCATCGGCAGCGTAGAAGATGGCAGTTTCGTCCTGACTCCATAGGATACCCGAAGCTCCTTTTTCGTGGAGTTGTACTTCGTTAGCTTCGCAAGTTTCGCAGTTTATTCGTGTAGTAACTGTAGTGGTTTTATTTTCTGCGATATTAATACGTTTTGATGTAATCCAGGCGAATTTTCCGTCAGCAGAGAAGCTGAAATTAGCGAGACGTTCAACGGCGAAAAGATCTTCGAGTGTCAAGGGACGTGACATCTTGGGTACCTTTGGAGGAAAAAGGGCAAAAAAAAAGCAGCCTTGAAAATAAGGCTGCTTTAATGGGGCGTACTGGATTTGAACCAGTGACTTCCACCGTGTGAAAGTGGCACTCTACCGCTGAGTTAACGCCCCTCATCGGTGCAACCAGATTTTCTGGTCACGGCACGGGCACGCTTTTATAGTCAAAAGGATAGTATGTCAATGATTTTTATAGGAAAAAAGCACGTAAGGGGAGGAAAGTGGCATCTCAGGGGCGGCAAGCAGGTGTTTAGACGCGCAGAGGCGTTGAAAACCAACGCCTCTGTATCGTTATTGAAGATAGAAAAAAGGAATTACACGAGTCGGAGTGGTCCCCAACCGCCGGGAGGGACGTCATCGTCATCATCGTCGTCAGACGCTTCTTCTTCGTCATCGTCATCAGACGCTTCTTCTTCGTCATCGTCGTCAGACGTTTTGTCATTGTCAGATTTACTTTCGTCAGACGTTTCTTCTTCGTCATCGTCATCGGAGGGATTCTCTTCATCGAGGAGCCCTGCGGCTTCGAAGGCACGGAGCTGTGCGAGGAGGGGAGGCGGCAAGATCGGTTCAAGCTGATCGAGGGAGAAATTTTCTACCCAGACATACATTTCGTCAGCGGGCGTACTGGAGATTGCGAGCACGGCCCCCCACGGAATATCACAGAAGTGGTTGACGCCTCCGAAAGAAAGGCTTGCGCGTACGCCACGCTCGTCGACCATGAAATCGCTGATTCCGAAACGATAGCTAAAGTTGAGTCTAAGAACAGGCTGATTTTTGAACGCAGCGGGGACTTTAACGCCGAGGAGCCCAGGAATTAGGTGAACCATGACAATACCGGCATCAAGGAGTTTTTCCATGACAGCCTGGTATTCAGTCGAAGCGGGAACAGGGATAAATTTCATGTGAGACCTCAAAAAAAGGGCACGGCTTGTGGCCGTGCCATGTAGCTTAGCGCATTATAGAGGAATTAATTATTGTTTCCAGCGGCTTTGAGCATAGCTTCGGCAGCGGCTTTTGCAGCAGCAGGATCTTTTGCAGCGGCGTCGATCGCCGCTTTTGCAGCATCGGGATCTTTTGCCGCAGCGGCGATGGCTTTTGCCGCGGCAGCTTTTGCGGCTTCAGGATCTTTTGCAGCGGCGTCGATGATGTCAGCAGCAGCAGCTTTGGCTTCAGCAGAATCTTTGACAGCATTGTCGATAGCTTTATTGGCAGCAGCTTTAACAGCTTCGCTGTCTTTTGCGGCCTGATTGATGATGTCGTTGACGGCAGCTTTAGCAGAGGCAGCGTCTTTGGATGCGGCATCGACCGCAGCTTTGGCAGCTGCGGCTGCTTCTGGGGAAATGCCGGGTGCAGCGGCTCCGCCTGCTACAGCAGGTCTCGAATTGGTGGGAATAGCACTGCCTTCAGGGGCAATGACAGACATGATTGACATGATTTCGGCTTTAATGCTTTCGTTTTCGGGGGATGAGGCACATTTTTCAAAGCCCTGGAAGCTTTTCATAGAAACCATAATTTTGGGACGGTTTTGTTTGTAAATAGCTTCTGTGATAGCAGGGCCAAATTCTTGAAATTTTTTGCCTTTTTCGAGCTTAGCTTTGGTGTCTGCGTTGTTGAAATTTTTGAGTTCGGCAAGGATAACAGCGCAATTTTCTTTTTTAGCAATGTCGCCGAGACCGGAGAGGACATCATAAATATTGTTAAAAGCCTCGTTCGCTTCAGCAGGAATATCTGAAGGCACATTGTCAGCAGCAGGGGCGGGCGGAACGGGGGCACCGTCTGTTGTCGGCGGAGGAAGCGGAGCACCGTTTTCATCCATACCAGCAGCGGGCGCTGCGGGGGCTTGTGCATCAGCGGCAGGAGCCTGCGCATTCGTAGCGGCAGCCGGATCCGTATTGGGGGTCGGTTGGTCTTTTTTGTTGCAGCCCCAAAGGACAGTGCTCAAGGTAAGAGCAGAAACAAGGACGATAAATATACGTTTCATCATAATAAACTCCATCACATAGGAAATTCCCTATGCATTGTTAAGCGTCTCTCTTGTACGAAGAATGTTACCGTTTTATCTGTTGCGTATCGGCGTCTGATTGCGTTTTGAGTTTGAGTGCGTCAGTGGCAATACTGCGATAAATATCGGTAAGTGCCGGACAAGCCGAGGCGTGAAGAGCGATATCGCGCGAATTGGCCTGGACTGTGTTGATTGCGTCGCGCGAAACTTCGTAGGAATCGATATGTGCAATGACAAAAGCTACGCGTTCACGGAGCTCTAGTGGTATGGCGTTGAGCGCATTGATCGTTTTTTCACAGTCACTTTTTTGTGCAGCAGCAAGCACATCCTGGGTAAAGTGGATGACGTCGTCGATAGATGCGGGAATGGGTTCCTCTTCTTCGGGAAGTTGGGTTTCTTCATCGAATTCCAGAGGGGCTTCTTCGATTGTCTGTGCTGTGCAGATGCCTATAGGCAAAAGCGAAAGGATGGCCAAAGCCGTGATTATGAATCGAATCATAGGAACAAGCGGAGTACAAAAAAAGGCGACAGAGTCGCCTAAATGCGTAAGATGCTCGTGTAACGAAAGTTCAATCATTGCTTCTAACGACTAACGAGCCTCATTCAGCCTTAGAACAAGCTCAGTTTGCGAATGGCTGTATTTTCAGTCATCGCTGAGTGCGCCTTCTATGTCATCATTTTTGGGTTGGCAAGTGAAAATGGTGTATTATGTTATAATATTTGTATAAATATAAAAAGTAAAATATAGAAAAATATATGTTTTAGTTCATTGCTATCCCACACAAAACACACAGAGAGCGATGGGATTAACCTATATAGAACAATACATATTAAAAATTTGTTTTATGGTGCGGGTGGACCATGGGTGGGCGTCGTCTGTATAAATTTTAGCGTTTGAATTGAGACGGCTTAAAAACTGAGTATGGGCTGCCGCAGGCAGAGGGGGTAGCGGCGTATTTGCAAAGCAAATAGCCGCTCAGGGGGAGACTTCCCCCACACTCAAAAAGAGCATATGGCTTAGGGATAGCGTTAGACAATGTGTCCGAGGAAGTAGGGGAGTTGGATGCGCCACCATGGCCAATCGTGGTTCACGTCGTGTCCCCAGAAGTCGCACCAAGCCGGGATACCTTTTTGTTCGAAGATCGATTTGAGTTCTGAGGTATCGGCGATCATTTCATTTTCCCAGGCGCCCTGGCCACAGCATGCGATGATGCTGGCTTGGCGATATTTGTCGATGAACCAGGGGTCATTGCAGTTGGGTAGAAAGTCGAGCGGGGAGTTGAAATAGACGTTTTCGTCCATGTAGTCGCCGACGAAAAGGTTGCAGCGATAGGCGCCGCTGAGGGCGATGACGGCGTTGCAGATATCGGGATGTCTAAGGAAGAAGTTCATGGAGTGGTATCCGCCCATGCTGCAGCCAGTAGCGAGTATGTCGGCACGCCAGCAGATGTTATGGATGAAGGGGACGACTTCGTTGACGACGTAGGCATCGTAGTCATTGTGACGGCGCGCGCGATCAGCGGGATGAGCGGAAGTGTTGAGCCATGATTCGTTGTCGGCACTTCCGATGGTGATGAGACGGATGCGTCCGGCGTCGATAAAGCCTCGGACGGCGTCGACCATTCCGAAGCCTTCAAATTCTTCGAAGCTGCCGCCGGAGGAAGGAAAGACGAGGACGGGTTTGCCGTCATGCCCGTAGACGTTGAGGGGCATGTCATGACCGAGTGAAGGGCTGTACCACTGGAAAAAATCTTTGCGCATGAAAAACTCCGTTGAAAAGAGGGCGTGTGAGCAAGGGACTTCACCCAAAGCGCGACGAAGCGCAAATCTGAGTGAAAGTGTGTCAAAATAAAGTTTTAAAGAAAAAAGTGCGTCGGAATGTAATATAAAACCAGAAACGCGTCGAAACGCAGTTTAAAAAGTAGAAAAGCATTGACACGCTTGGAAGGCGTGAATCTGCTTACGTTAAGACAACATACAATTTAAAGTAAGTAGCGGCAAGAAAGACGTACGTTTGCTGACATGGCGTTAAAAATGGAGTATAAGTAGGTGGTTGCTCTGAAGGGATTGCGGATCGATCCTAAGAAAGCTGAGAAATAGCCATAACGAGAATGGGCATGGATAGGAATGTGTATAAAACAGATTTAGCGTGGATGAAGAGGGCTTATGAAGAGGCCGCCAAAGGCGGTTGGGCCGTCCACCCAAATCCGATGGTAGGTTGTGTCATCGTCAAGGATGGCCGAGAGATAGGTTGTGGATATCATCACGGAGCAGGTCAACCGCATGCGGAAGTAGAAGCATTAAAAGCGGCTGCAGCAAATGGCGAAGATGTATCGGGCGCAACAGTGTATGTCACGTTGGAACCGTGTAATCATTATGGCAAGACCCCACCCTGCACAGAAGCATTGATAAATGCAGGGATCAAGCGTTGTATTATTGGCACGATTGATACGGATACTCGCGTACGCGGCTCGGGCATGGCGCGTCTCAAAGAAGCCGGCATCGAAGTGAATGTTGGTTTTTTGAGTGACGAACTTCAAGCGTTGAACGCCGCGTTTTTTAAGCGTACGTCACAGGGAGTGCCCTACGTGACAGCGAAATGGGCTATGACGTTGGATGGTCACATTGCGACGCGCACGCACGATTCGCGTTGGGTGACGGGTGAAGAAGCACGCCGCGATGTGCATTTGGCAAGGTCTAAACATGATGCAATCATGGTTGGGACGCAAACGGTTTTGGACGATAATCCGCACCTGAACGTTCGTTTGGAAGGGAAAAATTGGCATCAGCCGCTTCGTGTAATTTTGGACAGGACACGACGCATTCCGTTGAATTCTCGCGTATTTGATACCAGTTTTCAGAAAACGGTATTGTTTACAGCGAAGGAAGGCGATTTTGTGCTGAATAACAAAGTCGAGGATTATACGTTTGAAGGTGTTTGTGTTGAGTTTGTGCCGGTTGTCGATGGGCATTTGAGCTTGCCAGCGATTTTGAGGACGCTCGTGTCGTGGTATGGCGTGACGACCCTTTATGTCGAAGGCGGAGCAACTCTTCACGGTGCATTTTTTGACCAAAAACTTGTTGATGCGATTGATGTTTACATCGCGCCGAAAATTTTGGGTGGATCAGATGCACCTTGTGCTGTGGGTGGAACGGGCATTGAAAAAATGGATTTAGCTTCAATGGCGAAATTCGAAGCGCCGGTCCAGCTTGGTCAAGACATACGGTTGAGGGGTGTCATTATCAAGCCCGAAACAGCCTAAAGCGAGAGCGCCGAAAATGTCTTCATTTTTGGCGCTTTTTTGTTTTATCGCCGAAAAAAAAGTAAGCATTGAATGAAAAAATGCGATTGCGTGTTTGTTGATCGGTTGACATTGTAAAGCAGTGTGCCGCAAAAAATGAGAGAGTGCGCACCTTGCTATTTGGCGAACTTTGGTTTAAAGGCGCGGCCCGCTAGTTTTTTTGATTTTTCTTATGGATTGGAAATATGGCAAAACCACTCATCATTCTCGAATCTCCGAACAAAGTAAAAACCGTTCAAAAATTTTTGGGCAACGACTACAAGATCATTGCGAGCGGCGGTCACATTAAAGACTTGCCGAAAAAAGCGCTTGGCATTGATATCGATCACGATTTTAAACCGCGTTATACGACGATCACGGGCAAAAAATCGACGGTCGAGAATATTCGAAAAGAAGGCGCTGATGCGGATGTTGTTTATCTCGCAACCGACCCTGATAGAGAGGGCGAAGCGATTGCTTGGCACTTAGCTGAAGAGATTCGTGCAGCCAATCCAAAACAAAAAATCTATCGTATCGAGGCGAAAGAGATTAATGCGCGAGCATTTCGTGAACAATTGGCAAATCCCGGTCGGTTGAACGCCAATATGTACGATAGTCAGCAAACACGCCGAATTTTAGATCGTCTCGTGGGTTACCAAATCAGTCCGATTTTGTGGAGTAAAGTAAGGCGTGGCCTTTCGGCTGGTCGCGTGCAGTCCGCCGCTGTGCGTATCATCGTAGACCGAGAAAATGAAATCCGTGCTCACGTGCCAATCGAGTATTGGGAGATCCTTGCAAAACTGCGTACTGCGCAAAACGTTGATCTTACAGCAGAACTTTCGGCTGATGGTAGTACGACAATATATATGGATGCCGCGAGTGTAGAAAAGAATAACCCGAAAGGGGTTATTGCCAATGAAGCTGCAGCAGCTGAAATTGTGGCGCGATCGAAGAATGCGCCTTTCATCGTACGCGAGATCAAAAAGACGAGCAAAACTATGAAACCCGATGCTCCGTTTGCGACGAGTGATATGTGCGCTAAAGCATCGAGTCAGCTCCACTTTACTTCCAAAAAGACGATGAGCCTTGCACAAAAGCTCTTCGAAGGTATTGAGCTTGGAGCCGAAGGCCCGACAGGTCTTATCACTTATATGCGTACGGACTCCGTTCGTGTTTCGGATGAAGCGATCGCAGAGTGTCGTGATTTTATTAATAAATCGTTTGGTGCAGCCTATCTTCCTGATTCGCCTGTTCACTACGAACCAGGCGGCAAAAAAGGTAAGGCTTCGGCACCCATTCAGGACGCCCACGAGGCCATTCGTCCGACGAATGTCATGCGTACGCCTGAATCGATCCGTCAGTTTCTTACGCCTGATCTTTACAAACTGTATGCGCTCATTTGGAAGCGTTTTGTTGCCTCACAAATGAAACCCGCGATCAACGATACGACGACCATTTACATTCAAAATGGTGATCTGACGTATCGCCTCTCAGGCTCTACGCCCAAATTTGATGGTTTTCGTAAATTAAGCGGTAGTTCGAATGAATCGACTGTTATTCTTCCAACGCTTCATGAGGGCGAAGCACTCGAATGCTGCGATGTAACGCGTGCTCAAAAAATGACGCCACCGCCGCGCCGTTATTCAGAAGCCGACTTTATTCAGCATTTGCGTGATACGGGCATTGGTCGACCGTCGACGTATGCAACGACTGTTTCGGGCATTCAAGATCGCGGTTACGTTGAGAATACGCCTAAAGGACTTGCTCCGACCGACTTGGGCGAGCTTGTGAATAAGCTCCTCGTCGAAAACTTTAAGGATATTGTCGATGTAAAATTCACGGCTGGGATGGAAAACAAGCTCGACCTTATCGCTGAAGGCCAGTTAGGCTGGGTACAGGCGCTCAAGGATTTTTATGGTCCCTTTAAGACCGAGTTGGAACAAGCCGATTCAAATATGACAAATGTCAAACGTGAGAGCGAAAAAACTGATATTAAATGCAGTAAATGCGGCGGCGACATGGTCATTAAATTCGGCAAAAACGGCTACTTCCTCGCTTGTGAAAAGTATCCTGATTGTAAAAATACGAGCGAATTTAAACGTAATCCTGATGGGTCTGTTGAAGTTGTCGCCAAAGTAATCGAAAAACGTGGAACTTGCCCTGATTGCGGTGCCGATCTCATCGTCAAGACGGGTAAATTTGGCAAATTCCTTGCCTGTTCCGGATTTCCTAACTGCAAACATACAGAGAATCTTTCGCTTGATATTCCGTGTCCGCGCGAAGGTTGCACAGGTAAACTCGTTCAAAAACACAGTAAACGTGGCAAAGTTTTCTTCGGATGTAACCGCTATCCTGATTGCGATTATTCTACGTGGAATGAGCCGACGCGCGAGCGCTGCCCTAATTGCGGCGAGCATAACTTGGAAATCGTTCGTAAAGGAAAAAATGCTTCGTATCTGTGTCCTGGATGCGCGTTCTCTCGTGCGTTTGACGAAGAGAAAAACGATTAAGCGCATTTAGGATTCGCTGCTTAAAACCCCGTCTTTTGGCGGGGTTTTTTCGTTTGAACCATTTGGTAACACAAAAGTTCACACACCGACCTTGCCTACTGACATTGTGTGATTATAAATGCATGTATGAGGATCGTCGTGTGTCGATCCATTCGATCAGGGAGACTATATATGACAGAGCATATCCATAACGGCCATTTTTTTGGTGAGCGCCAACTGTTCGGCTCAAAAGATACTGAAATTAGAGACACGATCTTTGATGAAGGTGAGTCACCGCTTAAAGAGAGTTCTGATATTCGCCTGACGGGGTGCTCGTTTAAGTGGAAGTATCCGTTATGGTATTGTAATCGCATTATAGCCGATGATTGTATTTGGTTTGATATGGCTCGCGCGGGCGTTTGGTACTGCAATGATATCAATGTCAGCAATGCTATGATCGAGGCACCCAAAAACTTTAGACGATGTGAAAGACTTCAGCTGAATGACGTGCAGTTTTGTAATGCCGCCGAGACACTATGGCATTGCAAAGACGTCGTGATGGATCATGTTACGGCGAAGGGCGATTATTTCGCCATGAATTGCGAAAACCTTAAGATCAATAATCTTCGCTTGTTTGGTAATTATTCATTTGATGGCGTTAAAAATGCTGAAATCCGCAATTCGCGCCTGCTTTCGAAAGATGCATTTTGGAATTCTGATAATATAACGGTTTACGATTCTTATATATCAGGAGAGTATTTGGGGTGGAATTCGAAGAATTTAACTCTGATCAATTGTGTTATCGAGAGTCTTCAGGGAATGTGTTACATTCAAAATTTGACAATGAAACACTGTAAACTGCTTAACACAACCCTCGCTTTTGAATATTCTTCGGTTGATGCAGAAATTGATAGTTCAATTGACAGTGTTATGAATCCGAGTTCAGGAACGATAAAAGCCGAGTCGATTGGCGAACTGATCATGAATAAAGATCGTATTGATCCAAGCTTAACGCATATTATGTGTAAGAATGCGGATTAATATAAATATTGTTGAAATGTGGGGGGAAGTCGGAAAATTGTCAATCCAAATGCATATTTGAGTAAACCATTTCCGGTGTCTTCCAACCAAGTACTTTTCGAGGTCTCTGATTAATTTCATTACAGACACGTTTGATATAGCTGTCAGAGACCTTAGTAA
>JAZRWH010000013.1:0-2234 GCA_045599585.1 Myxococcota bacterium | reverse complement strand
AATAACGACCCGGGTAACAATGACCCAGGAAATAAAGATCCCGGTAATAACGACCCAGGAAACAACGATCCTACGCCCAAATGTGTCGACTCTGACGGCGACGGCATTGCCGACAAGTACGAAGGTGAAGATGACTTTGATGGCGATGGCATTCCGAACTACCTCGACGACGACTCCGACGGTGACACCATTCCCGATTCAGTCGAAGCGTTTAACGACGGCAAATGTGAAGTCGAACCCGAAACATCGCTGTTTGACGGGGCGTATTACTTCCTAAGCTTCGATAGCGACGGCAACGGCATTCCGGACAAAATCGAAGCGCGCATGGACGAAAACGGCAAGCTTAGCGACGTCGACGGTGATACCATCCCCGATACCATCGACGAAGACAATGATGACGACGGCATCGACGATTACAACGAGATCATCGGTATTTCGGCCGACAACAATTCGGAATTCATCAACGCCGACTGCGACGGTGACGGAAAACTTGACCCCAAAGGAACGGTCGACAATCCGCGTGACTGCGACAATGACACGATTCCCGACTACAACGAAATTGACTCTGACGGCGATACCATTCCTGACGTTATCGAAGCTGTTCATCGCGTCACAAATTATTATGCGCGTTATTCGCTCGACTCCGATGGCGATACCATTCCCGATGCCGAAGAGTGCAAAGGCCCCAAAGACGAAAAGGGCTACTTCTTATATTGTGTAGACACGGACGGCGACGAAATCCCTGATTACCTCGATCTCGACTCCGACGGCGACGGTTTGCCCGACAGCTTCGAGAAAAATTGGGGCTCCAATCCTTACGAAAAAGACTCTGACGGAGATGGTGACGACGACCTCGTTGAGTACGGTGCTGGCACCGACCCCAACGATCCCAATGACAACGCCGAATCTAATGGTAACTTCGTTTTCGTCACCCCGTACGAGGCTGAATCTACCCCCGAACGCAACTCACTCAGCTTCCAGACTGCCATTCAGTCCATCGACCTTTTCTTCGTCTTCGACCGTACAGGCTCGATGGACGGAGAAACAGCAGCGCTTGCTAAAAAGCTTCCTACAATTCTGAATAATCTTCAGTGCAAAGACTACGGCAAAAAGTGCGAAGAGAACGAAGACTGCACGGTCAAATATGGCTTACCCAATACCATTTGCTCTGAACGAAAATCTTGTATCGCTGACCCTTCGATCAATAACTGTTTTGATGATATGCAGACAGGTTTAGGTTACTATACAGACCTGAATACTTTCTGGGTGTCTCAGCTTATTGGTAGCGACGTTACCAAGACAGTCAACGCTCTGAGATCTGCCTTTAGAAACGTCTCAACAGATGGTTCAAAAGATGCCAACATGACTTCGGGCAATTTCTGTGATGCAGGCTATGCTGAACCACCTTACCAAGCTCCAATTTGCGCACTTTTAGGTAACAATACCTATAATGGTATCCAATATTGCAACAACTCAGGCACAACGAATTGCCCCAACACCCCGAACAACAGTACTTCATGTCAAGCTGTATCGGGCTGCAAGATTGGCTGTTCAACAGAAAAAGGCCGTGTAGGCTGCGCAGGTTTCCGAGAAGGCGCTATTCGTGTTTTAATTCATGCATTTGATGAAGAAGAATGCCATCGTAACAGCGGTACTGGTTACTCATCAAATTGGCAGACATGGTGCAAAAATGCTCAATACGATGTGGGTAAAATTATGCAAGCCTACAAAACACGTTATATTGCACTTTGGTCAAATTATCCCTCGAGCGGTTCTTCTACATATGCCGATTACGCAAACACATCGAGTAGAACGACTGTCAACATGAAAACAGTCGCCAATCGCATCGGAACAGATTCCGGTTCAGTCTCAAATGCAGGCACGCCGTTTACGTACGAAGCACTTGACGCAGCCGTCGGCGAAAAGACCGAAACAGCTGTTCGCGAAATTGCCAACAACATGCCGATCAACGTCACTGTCGACGTTGAAGATATCGACGGTGACGGTGCTTCTGCCTTCATCGAAAAACTCGAACTCAACTTCACGGGCAAAGAAGTCAAAGGACGTAAATGCGTTCCGCTCACAGGCAAGAGCACGGTCGACAATTCAAACAAAAACATGCCTGGTATTAAAAACCTCATGCCTGGTACGTCTGTCTGCTACGATGTCGTTCCCGTTCAAAAACAGAAGATCAAGCCTGCACTTGACGAACCGAAAGTCTACCGCGCTCGTAT
>JAZRWH010000012.1:0-43320 GCA_045599585.1 Myxococcota bacterium | reverse complement strand
TCGTCAACTTCCTCAATCCTTTCGGTTACAGCCTAATGGCTGCGCCCTCAAGGATTTTCGTTGTTTCCTCGAACTGTATTCAAACGCTCTCAAAATATAAAAGTTCCTTGGCGGGCGCGAACTTGACTTCGTCTTCAACATGCGCTTATCAAGTATTAAGCCGTCACCAAACGCCTTCCATCTGAAGTGCAGACGTAAGCGTGAGGCATTGTCGGACTGGAATTAAAAAAAGCCTCAAACTGTACGATCATCATCATACGATTTGAGGCTTTTAGGCAATTGTAAGCGTTAGGCGCGTTTATTTAGCGCAAGAAGCGTATTTGGCGCACATATTGGATGTAACGAGTTTAGACTTATCGATTGCAGGATAGCTGCAAAGCTGGTCGCTTGAATCGGTTTCTGTCTTCGGATTTGTGCAATAGATGTTGCCATCAGCATCGATCTCGACGTTCTTGAGATTATAAGCGCTCCAAATACCCTTAATGGCTGTTGTCTGAGCCGAAGTGGTGGAGTTGCCATCGTCATCCGTAGATGTCGTGGTAATGGTCATGCTGCCGGACCAGTTACCATCTCTGATGATATCGACGATATTATCACCGTTGGTATCGACAACGTAGGCCGTACCACTGATCGTAATCTCGGAGCCAGCTTTTTGCATTGAGAGGTAAGCTTCACCAAAACCGATGAGAGAAGCTAGGCCATTGATTGCGCTATCAACCCAGCCACGAGCTTTTGCTTTTGGAACGTCCAAACTGATGACCCACCAATCGAAGGTGAGGGTATCCGAGAGCCATTCGGCAATACTGTCTGCATTAACCCAATAAGCGAGTGCTTCATTGAAGGAGTGGGCGTTATCGTTCGTGACTTTGGGAATAAGAATGTTATTAAAGACGTACTGGATAATTTTGCCATAGTATAGCGAGAGGTCGTGTGCTTCAATGGAGAGTTTATCGTAACCATTGGCAACGGAGCCCTGCCATGATCCTTCGAGGAAATTGACATTGGTGCCGATGCCGAGCTGCTTGGTCGTGAGGGGATAGCGGCCGCAGTTTGGATCGTTGCTATTCGTGCAGTTCATACGCCAATAAACCGAGAGACCGTCATAGGCGTTGCTTCCGATAAGTTCTACGTCATTTTTACGAATGACATCCAGTTCGCCCATGAACTCCATGAGGCGGATGAGGTCACGGAACTGGCAGATGAATAGACCTGTCTGGCAGGCTACACTGTTTTTAGAAATCAGGCCGTTGAGGTAGTTAAGAAGTTTGGATTTAAGGCCTGTAAAATCGAGAACTTTGTCGACGAGACTTCCTGCGATAGAACTGACGTTCGATTTAACAATATCAAACAGGATGTCATAGAGCATACCTGCAGGGTTGTCTGCAAAAGCCCCTATCTTATTGATCCATTTGCCGACATCGCCGAGAGCAGTCGTGACATCGCCAAGATCGAAGTAGCTACGAACGTGGTAAGTCGTCGTCATATCGAGATCAATCGTATCGAGAACGACGGTGGACTCTATGGTCGTATCGGGGAGAATCTTAAGATTGGAAGTTGTACAGCCTGCAGCAACGATCGCGCCATTTTCAGCGTAACCATAACCAATCAGCGTATAACTGCCTTCGATCGAAAGGTCTTTGAAAAGTGTGCTGATTTCGTCTGCTTTATAGAGCGGTTCAGCTTCTGGAACATAAGAGTCTTCAAAGTTTTCGCAGTCTACGGCATTGCGATCATAAAGGCGGATACTGTAATTTTTGGTAGGCGCATAGCCTTTATAGTTGACGTGGGCTTTAAGATTGCCTGTCGGTACATCATCTACAGTAATTTTGAATGAAACGGATTTGGGAGAACCTTCAAACGACGCAACGACGACAGCTTCACCTTTTTCGCTATGGGCATTCACAACGACGTTGGCAATGCCGTACTCGTCAGTGAAGGACTGCGCTTTTCGAAGCGATACAAATTCGGAGCCAGAAGTGACTTCCCAACGAATCATCTGGTCGGAGACGCCATTTCCGATGCCTTCGTTGTTAAGAATGGAAACCAACATTACACCCAGTGAGGCAGAGCTCTTTTGGGCCATCTCGATGTCTGTTGCAATCGAGGGTACGAGGAGAACATTCCATTTCTGTCCAGGATCTCCAGGGATACTAGGATTATCACCAGGATCACTGGGGTCGTCTCCCGGTTCGATGATCTGTCCAGGCTCGTCATCGTCCTCCTCTGAAGACGAGGCAGAATCATCCGAACATGCGGCGAGCGAAACTGCAAGCCCTGTGGTCAGAGCGAGTTTCCAGAGTTGTTCTAAACAACGCATATTTAATCTCCTTGCAAAGAAGCTGAAGGTCAGAAAAAATAAGGAATGAAACATCTATGATGTTCCGTTTACTTTTTAATTGTAGCAGACAAAACATGAAATACGAAAATAAAACGTTACACGCTACGAACATTATAATGATAGCTGCTGTGGATGATGACATGGGAATTGGCCGGAATGGGGTGATCCCTTGGAACGTTCCGGAGGATAGAGCTTTTTTCAAACAGCAGACGATGGGACATCCCCTTCTCGTGGGGCGCAAAACGTTTGAATCGTTGGGGGCGCATCCGCTTCCTGGGCGTGCCATGGGCGTACTCACGCATGTGCCGATTTTGGGCGTGCCCTATGCCGGTCAGATGCAAATCAATCAGGCGTTTGTTTGGAGCGATTCGCTGGATCACCTCATCCGTTGGGCAGCTGCTTTTGAACAGCCTATTTTTGCAGCGGGGGGGGCGCAACTTTATGAGCAGATTCTTCCTTTGGCAGATCAGATCTTGCTAAGTCGAATTTCAGGCAGCTTCGAGTGTGACGTAAAATTCCCGCCAATTCCAGCAGCGTTTCGATGCGTCAGTAAAAATTGGCAAAGCTCGTTCTTATTGGAAAAATATATTCGAATTTCAGGGTAGTGTGTTAAGTTTCGGATTATTTCAAAATGTATTATTGAGGAGGGGAAGGCCTTCCCCTGCGCGTCTATCGCCTCGCAAAAGACGTAAGTGTTCATGTTTTTCTGCAACACCCCCAATTTCAATCCAGATCTCGTCGTGAAGCGTTATTGAGTTTCTCTGCGCAATCAGACGAATGCAAAGTGTTCTTTGCGATTGCACGCAACAAAAAAAGCACGTCTTTTGCATCTGCGATACGCCGCTACCCCTTCTAGCCTGCGGCGCGCAAACGCCGATACACAGCGCACGTAAAGGTGCGTTTTGAATTAAATTTTGTGAGGACATGAAAAAGGCGAAAGACAAACAAATTTGTCGCCAAAAAGAAAGCGTGATATGTAGCGATACAGTTAGACGTGTGGCGGCTGTTCACGGGCGCGACTGACTTAGACTAAAAAGAATGATTGTCGAAGCAAAACACGCGTGGTATAAAGGCCAAAGGGCTTGACTTGTACAAGCCAACTGGTGTTGTTTTTAAATACGGCGGATGAGCTGCCGGGAAGTTTACTTAGTTCGATAATGAACGGAGGAAGTTGAAAGATGGAAGGTTTAAAGAGTGCATTTGCGTTGGACAACGGCGGTATCTGGATGTGGCTTATCGCGTTGATGTCTTGCATCTGCTTGGCACTGATTGTTGAACGCGTATACTTCATCATCTTCAAATATAATGCAAACGCCAAGAACCTCATGGATGCAGTTCAGCGTTGTGTACTCGGTGACAAGATTGATGACGCCATTAAAGCCTGCAACGCTGGTGGTTCCGCCGCAGTCGCCCAGGTTATGAAAGCCGGTCTTACGCGCGCTAATAAGAGCGAACTTGAGATCCTGAATGCGATCGAAGAAGCGTCTCTCGAAGTTGTTCCTAAACTTCAGAAAAACCTCGGCGTTATGTCGGCATTCGCAAACGTCGCCACGCTTCTCGGACTTCTCGGTACGATTATCGGTCTTATCGACGCATTCGCCGCCCTCGAAAGTGCAACCCCTGACAAACGTCAGGAAATGCTCGCTCGCGGTATCGCTATGGCTATGAATACGACCGCTTTCGGTCTTATCGTTGCTATTCCTACAACTATTTTCCACGCAATCCTCAGCGCGATCGTCAAGAAGATTACAGAAGATATCAATCTTTATTCTACAAAACTGAGCAACATGCTGAGTGCCCGTATCGCGAAGTAATCAGAGTTAGATCGCTGGAAAATAGCGCCTGCCTGACGATTCTAGGCAGGCAGCCAGGAGGAAAGCATGGCTAAAAAATTAGTTGAGTTGGATAAGGCAGTAGACTTAGATCTGACTCCGATCATGAACATGGTTCTGTGCCTAATCCCGCTTATGCTTCTCAGCGTCGTCTTCATGACGATTACCGTCATTGACGTCACGATGCCTCAGAGAAGTGCAGGTGCAGCCGCTAGCGATGGAGAACCGCCGCAGCGTCTTCAACTGTTTATTTCTAAGCAGGGATTCACGATTATAAAAGGCGCTGTGCCCGTTCCGGCTATTGAGGGCTGCCCGTCTGATGGACCTACGATCTGCATCAATAACGAAAATGCAGAGCTCGAGGTCGATAAACACGACTGGCTTTCGCTCTACAATAAGCTCTTTGAAATCAAATCTGAAGGTGAGTGGTCTAATCACGAACAGATCGACATCGTCGCAGATCCCCAGGTTAATTTCGGCGTTCTCGTAAAGGCGATGGATATTTCCCGCTATCAGCTCGTTCCTCGCGATGAGCACAGTACTGCTACCAAAGGTAAAGTTATGCAGAGTGCCGCTCAGCTCGCTGATTCACTCGCTGTCGTCACGGATCAACAAGTCAATAACGAAACTAAAAAAGTTCCGCTCGATATGTTCCCTGTCGTCGTCCTTGGCTTGCCGACAATGCAGTAAAGCATCGCCTTATCTGCGATGAAAATTCCCCTTTTCATCGCATCCCTTGTATCGTTTCTTAAGCCAATTTTTCATCAGGATTACGTACGAAAATGGCAGAAAATAATAATAATCAAAATGAGGCTCTCCTCGAGAGACACAAGGCGAAGCGTAAAGGCAGAAACGGCTTTGTTGAGGAAAAAGGTGGCCTTACCTTAAACTCCATGATGGACATGATGACCATCATCCTCGTATTCCTTCTTAAATCTTACGGTGAAGAACCTATCGTCGTTCTCCCTAATACGGATGTTCCTATCTCTACAGCTGAAGTGCTGCCTAAAGATATGACGCTGTTGACCGTAAATAAAGAAGGTATCTACCTCATCCGTAATAAAGTCGTTGAGCTCGATGACGGTCACGTCGATGGTAACTTCAAAAAAGGTGGTGAGTCCGGTCTCATCATTGAGCCCCTCGAAGCTGCTCTCAGAACTGAAGTAGAACATCAAAAAAGCCAGGCTATGCAGGCTGGTGTTAACTTCGAAGGCGATATCGCTATCGTTGCTGACCAGTCTACAAGCTATAGACTGCTCGTCGAAATTATGCAGACAGCTATTGGTACAGAATTTAAAAGATTCCGTTTCGCCGTCATTCAGGGCAATATGGCCCAGAGCGGTCGCTACGCTGCTGCCCCCGAACTGAAGCAATAATTATTGGTTCGTGTGTTCGTTATAATCGTGTCACTTCATCCTCTTTTCTCTCTTGAAGTGACATGAGCTTCTTGTTGAAAATGCGAACTGGAGATTCGTGCGATGGCTTCGCAGCAGTCTAAAAAAAATTTACGTATCGGCGTGTTTCGTGGCAAAAATACCATCGAAGAACGCGTCGTAAAAAAACATTCCGATATCAGCTTCGGTAAAACTGCCGGTAATACCTTTCAAATTCCGTCAGCTTCTTTCGCTGATTCGTTGAATGTCTTTCTTTATGATGATCGTACCGGACAATATACCCTCGAAGTCCCTAAAGGTACTAAAGGCCGTGTTGTCCTCAAAGAAGGAAAAAGCATTAATCTCGAAAATGCTCAGCTCGATGAGAACGTAAAATCCTATAATGGCGTCCTCTCTGTTCGCCTTACAGATACTGCTCGCGGTAAAGTCACTTTCGGTAAGATTACTGTCCTCTTTCAATTCGTTTCCTCTAAAGAAGACGCCGGCGCTTTGCTCTATGCCGGTAAACAAAATCTCGACTTTAAACTTACAGACGTCGTTTCCATCGGCTTTCTTATCCCTCTCATCCTCTCCGCTATCCTCCACGTTGGCTTTCTCGTGTACGTCATCGTTCAGGATTGGCCTAGAAATGATGAGACAATCGCTGTCCCTCAATGGTTCAAAGAAGCTCTCGTTAAGTCCTCTATCGATACCGTCGATGATGAACCTAAACCGCCTGAGCCTGAACCCATAGAAGATCCATACGCCGATCCCGTCGATTCCGGCGAAATCGAACCTACTCCCGATATTGCCGATAATAGCGGTGCTTCCAAAGCTGAACTCATGGAAAGCATTACTGACGCTCACCGTGAACAAGGCGCTATGATTACTGCTCAAATCCTCGGTATCGATAGCGGCGGTGACGCTGGCGACTACTTCGGTAGCATGCTCGGTAGTAGCGCTGCTATCGCTGATATGTCCGACGTGTCAGCGGCTGATATCGGCGTCGGTGGAACTGGCGGCCTCCTCAATTCCTTGGCGGCCTCTAGCAATTCTGGCTCCGGAAATGGTCTCATGAATATCGGTGACGGTAGTTCTGGTGGGCCTCGCGTCGTAACAAATGATAATAAACAAAATACTCAGCGCGCTAAAGTCGATTTCAAAATGACCGATAATAGCGAATTTACCGCTTCTGCTGCTCCTGGTAGCAAAGACGCTATTAACGCTGTCTTTAAGAAAAAATCTGGCGATATCCAAAATTGCTACAAACGCGTTATCGCTTCTCAGGGTAAGGTCAGCGGCAAACTCGTTCTCCTCATCTCCCTCAAAAAAGATGGTACCGTTCAAAGCGTCGATAAAAAAGAAGATCAAATCGGTGGCGAAATGTTTACATGCGTAAGACAACGCATCATGAACTGGAAATTCTCCTCCATGGATAAACCAATTTCGTTTAAAAAAACTTGGGTCTTCAACTAATCTTCAAGCCGTTCCTCGTGAACGGCTTTTTTTTCTTCTTCTGCGTCGCTTCTCCCTCTCTTGAGACGCAAAAATTTGCGTCTCTGCGTTCGCTCAATACGCGCCGCTCCTGGCGCTTCGTGTCGCTTCGCAACACAATACGCGCCAGTTCTCTCGATTCTTGAGCTGCTTTTTTTGTTATAGCTCAATAAACAAAAATATGGTTATAACCGCATGAACGCAAAACGTTCGAAATGCGCTGCTTTCATGGCGTTTTTGTATATAAGCCTACCGTGAGCTCACGCATCTGGATGCCGCCGATTTGAATACCCCCGCCCGTCTAAGCCGGGGCGTGACGGGCGGGGCATGCGATATATCCCCCCCTTTTTTTGTTCGCGCGCAGAAGGCTCGCGGGCAACTCGGTTGGGCTGTAACTTTTTTATTTTTTTGTGCAGTCTTTCTCGAATTTTGCCCTGTACTAAAATAGAAATTGTTGAAGTTGCGTTCCCACTGTCTTGCTCGAATCTAGACAGATGCACTACATCAAAAATTTGCGTTTAAAAAAAATAACTTCCAAGAATGAATGAAATGTGTTATTCGTCTAAAAGAAGTTCGCAATACGTTGTGATTCTCAATGAATCAGTAGCGCACAGGGAAGTGATTTTACTTGTGAATGAAAAAGCTAATTGTGGCCTACTTTATTGAGTTCAAAAATGAATACGGATCACTCGTGTATTTGGGTACAACTGTTCTATCATAAAGTTGTACCCAGACAATTCCTAGCAGACTACCTGATTGTATAAAGGGCAGGGCTATATATCTATAGCATCTGCCCTATTCTAAATTGTGTTCTAGGAGTTATAATTAATGAAATTAAAAATTGTTTTGCCTTAATTGTTCTTCTTGCACATAGGGTTCGAGTTATTCGTAATTGCAATTATATAGACTCTTAAGGCACTTTATATTCTTTAGGAATAGGAGTATCGTTATGTCTCCAGATTACCCAAATAAGGGTCTATATTCGCATTTTACGCGCTATGAAAGCTCAATCATATATTACAAATCTCTGTTTCCTCTTTGTAATTCTAAAAAATTACATTTAAACTGGGCTTCATTAAAAAAATGGAATGCACCTCAAAGCCACCGCCGCTTTTTGTCAAATAGAATTCGTATTACTTCGCCTGAAGAACGACTAAAATTACGAAATGAATATGTTAGAACCCATATTATAATGCTCCGCAAACTCGCTAAAAGTTGTGCACAGTCCTTAAGAAAAAAATTCTGTTACCATCCCATCGAAGACCTGGAATCTGATGCTATGGAAGGTATCCTTAAGGCTATTGAACACCAATTTGCCGCAAAACGCCGTCTTCCAATTCCGTATCTGCGTGTTTATGGCTACCACGCTTGCATGCACGGTGCACTTAGAATGAGCGGCATTAAACGAAGAAAAAAAGATTGTTTGAATAATGAACAATCCGAAAAAAACTTTAAAGGGATTTACCCCTATGCCCCTGAAGAGATTGGTAGTCTGCTTGATAGATCTGCAAGCGAAAACTCTTGTTGGCAACAAGTCGAAAGTGAAGTCATTCAGAGCATTGATACAACTATGATCTGCGATTCTCTAAAAAAGGATTCTCTCAAAAAAATCTATTCACTGATGATGCAAGGCTTTTCGGCTAAAGACATTATTGCTCAACTATCTATTAGCGAAAGACGATATTACTATTTAAAAAAGTCACTCATTCAATTACTTAGTAATATGGACTATTTTCGCCCTAAAGCTACATAGATATACTTGTGATACCCTGTGATTCGAAAATATAAAACGGCGGTATAGACCGCCTTGTTTTTTATACTGTCTCACGCTTGTTCCACAAAATGACAGCGTGTCAAAACGCATTGTGGGACAATACTCATATTGTCTGCAAACTAGGCAAAATTCTGAAATGCTTCGAGGACTTTGCGCATCGAAGAGGGACGTAACATGGGTTCTGCAAATAAACAGCGTTCGACCATGTTCGCAACTTGAAGGGGGACAAGTGGATTGTGCTCAAGTACTGAGGTATAGCAACCATCAAGAATGGCATTATAAATTGCCAACGGCGTATTGCCTTGGAAGGGAAGAACATGCGTAAGGCACTCGTACGCAACAACACCAAAAGAATAAATGTCCGCAGCAGGTGTTAGTTCGTCGCCTCTGGCCTGTTCGGGGGACATATAATAAGGTGTTCCAATACCGCGTGTTTCGGGCGTCGTGAGATGGTCGTTAGGCGCAGACGCAATACCGAAATCCATAAGCCACGGACGAATAGTATCAAGATCAATCATTATATTCGCAGGCTTAATATCACGATGAATGATGCCTTGGTCGTGTGCTGTCGCAAGCGCTGTACCGATCTGTGTGAGTAGACGCAATGCGGCTGGTAACGCTATCGGTGCTTCTTGAAGCAATTGCGCTAGGTTTCGTCCGTCAACGTACTTCATCGTAAAAAAGTATATGCCGTCCATTTGCTCAAGATGATAAGCCGGCAAAATATACGTGTGATTAAGATCGCGTGACAGGCGCATTTCACTTTTAAACCGCTGAAGCCAGTCTGCATTAGATACAAGATCTTGGCGAAGGACTTTAAGCGCTACAACTTCTGATAACGTTGTGTCGAGCACTTTGTAGACCGTCCCTGTTCCGCCGCTTCCCAGTTTTTCAAGTACTTGATATCTCGATTTCGCAAGAATCTCGAGATGATTGCACGTCACGCTGGAACGCATCATCGGGCTTTGCTGCCTAAAACTATTAGAACTGCGGTGAACTAGCCGAGAATCACGGCTATCCTGCGAAGACGAAGTCGCTGTCTTGGTCAGGTTGCGTCGTTGCGTGTTATCGTCGATATTGAGCGAAAGCGAGAGTTTTCGTTCGGGAGAACAAGATTGAATCTGTACTGGCGTAATTTCAGTACATATCCCAGAGTCGATTGAGTCGAACGGAATCTCGGAAGAGGCCGAAGACATCACAAGTTCATTGCTCGAAAATGAGATAAGATCGCTTTTCAAGCGCATACTGATGCTGTTGTCTTCGCTCTCATAATCAGGCGGAAACGATTCGAAAAACGGTTCAAGTACAGCCTTTCGCGCAGCTTCGTTTTGATAGGGACCCAAGACGGCATGCAAATCCTCAAGCGCATGAATGAGTTGAGGATAGTTTGACATGCGTTGCGATGGGCGTTCTGCGAGATTGCGCTGAAAAAAGGCTAGTAGCGGAAAGACCGAAGCGTCTGGAAGTTTGGATGTGGCAAGAATGATGGGCATATTCACCCAATCCGGCTCCCATTCATCTGGCTGAAAACGATCCGTGAGAAGCTGGAAAAGCTGGGCTGCAATTGCATATACGTCACTGTAAACCCCTGGTGTCTCGCCGCGCCGCCATTCGGGGGCCGAATGTTTGTCGTCAAGATTGCTGGCAAGTTTGAAGCTACGTCTCATGGCTGCTTCAATAAAATGCGTAACAATGACGTTTCCTTCGGGGGTTATTTTTATAGCATCAGGCTGAATTGTATAATGTGCAAGAGTTTGGCGGTGAGCTGCATCTAGAACGCGCGCTGCATCAAGCATAAGCGAAACGTAAAAAGACGCTGGTACATTGAGCATGTGGTCTTGACGTAATCCCGAAATATCAAAAATGCTCAGTGGGGCAAACGTCGCCGGAAAGACAGCAAATGTCCCCATCGTCGGGCTGAGACCTATTTCGCGTAATGGTACGACGCCGTCAATTCTTACGCGTGACTGCGCATGACACGCTTCACTAAACACGCGATTGAGCTCAATGGTGTGCGCAAGTTCGCGATTGAGCGAGCGAATGACGACCCACGGACATCCACCATGCTCTCCCGTTGCGAGAAAATTCTCGTAATGCGGAGGAGAGTCCATGGCTTCTCTTACGACGTAGCCAGGGAATAATGTACGTTTATCGATCATATCGATGCTCACAAAAACTCAAAAAGTGCTCAGGCGAAAATCCCCCTATGCCCATCACACAACCTCATAAATTACGAGCGCCTAAGCTTTCTATTCAATACGCATCGAAAAAAAAACAGAAAGATGGAATAAAAACGTTTACATGATGCAACGTTTTATTTTGGGCTGAACGCTGATTTTCAAGTTTGGTAGATGATTGGGGGGGATGTGTCCCCCTGAGCGGCTATTTCTTGCACAACGTGTAGACGCTGTACCATCGTCAACACGTCATGCAAAAAATACGCCGCTACCCCCTCTGCTTACGCTAAAAGCGAGTTAGTACCCAAAAGAAACGATTTTGAGCGTCTCTTAAAAAACTTTAGTTGGACTGTACTCAGCTTCAAGTCTTTTTTTTCTTAAACATTGCAGCTAATCCCTTAAGCCCGTTCGAAAGCATTTTAGCTGAATTTTGATCGAGCGTTCGCACGGATTGATTTGCTGTTTCTATTTCGGACAGGCAATTGCGCCATCGTTCGCAACATTGGAATAACCACTGAACAAGGGGAACCATTGCACTTCCTCGTTGAATGCGGCGCGACATCACAGCATCAATGACTTCTCGAACCTTGGGCCAAGGACAATCCTGGGTGTAGTATCCAAACTTTTCCTGAAGTTGATGCTGGTAATCACCCTGCAGTGCAATAGAAAGGCGGGCATCTAAAAACCGGGGATCAAAGACAGATTTTATGCTGTCGATGGGTAAACCAACGGCAGATGCATGTTCTTCGTTATTGAGATCAAAACAGGCAAAAGTCTGGAGCCATCGGCGTTCTGCAACGTATTGTTCAAAGGCTTTGCGTACCGTGAGGTCTTCACCATTTTGTGTTTCATACTGAAGCGCTGTTTTGATGGGATCACGTGCATGAATATGTGAAAACAGGGGAAGTTCAGGATCTAAAAGCAAAAGTGCCGTTGGATCGTTGGCCAGGATCATTGTTGATGCCTGGGGCATTTCGCCTTTTTCGTCACAGCCAAACGCTTCGAGAAGGCGATCACGCAGACCATCCCCTTGGGTAGATGTAAATTCCTGAACTGCGCGTTCAGCTGCATTAACGATTTCTGCAGGAGAACAGAGGGCGATAACATCGTGGATGTCACGAGCAGCACGGCGCATTTCGACACTTCGTGTTGCGTACATTTGACGAAGAACAAGTTTTTGTACGCGCTGAAATTGGACTTCAGGCATGTAAGTCGTTTGTTCTGGCACCGATCTACGCGCAGCTTCTGGCGTTAAGATACTGTTCGATTCGAAAATCGTCTGCATGATCTCCGAAAACATTTCTTCCCAAAAAACCTCGTCTCGTCGGTGAAGCGGGAAGGGATGGATCGCTTCGATGGCAAAAGCCTGATCGCGAGTGAGTTCACAAGCGCTAATAAACCATGTTTTATCGTGGAACGTAACATTCCAACCGAGCGCGTATAAATGCGCTGCAGTATTAATAATACCACTTGTGCTTAAACTCGCGCGTAAAGATATTTCTTGAGTTTTTTGCGGACCATTAAGCGTGTGAGCAAAGCTTTTTTGATAAGACCGACGATAGCTCCATGCTTTTGGGGCATTGCACAGCAATTGACGCATGATAAGCGTGTGTTCCGCATCAGGCAGTGCTGCAATCACTCTATCTTGAAAGGTTTGCTGATCAACGAGGCGAGCGCGTGTGAAGAGAGCGAAGTTCCAAACGGAAGAACAGAGGGTATCTTCGGATACACGGCGGTAAGGGCCAAAAATTGCCTGTTCGAAAAAACGAATGATAGGCAGGCCGCGCAATTCGAATTGCTCGTGAATTTGCAGGGCAATGTCTTGAATTCGCTGAAGACAAGCCCCAAGGAGTTTAGCATCAGCAATGTCGTCGGCATCAATGAGCTCTGCAAAAGCCGTAAGCTGCTCTGAAGTAGGTTGAGCATTGGATACGGGCTGAGTCGTTGTTTCGTCGATCTTTTGTGTTGCGGATTTGTCTGTTGACGACTTTTTGCGAGCGGTGCGTTTGGGCTTAGTGGAGGTAAGCTCAACATCAGTGCCAGGTGCACTTTCAATATCTCGAGATGCTGTATCTGCTGCAACATCTACTACTTTTTTTCGTCGGCCTCGCTTTGTTTTTTCGATAGTTGGCGCATCAGATTCAGTCTGGGGTTCGACAGATTTTTGCGTTTCCACTGTCGAATTTGCAGAGGTTTTCCGTGTTGCTTTTTTTACGGGTGTCTGAGCATCCGTTAAAACTGTATCGGAAGATTTTTTAGATGTCGTCATAATTCACCTCACCAGGCATGAGACGTATGGGGAGATTGGCGAGTCGTTTAGCGTAGGCATCAAGATCAAGGGAGCTGACGATCCATCGCTGTACCAAATCTTCAGACACAACGCCGAGCCATGGTCCAGGCTGCAGTAGGCGTGCAATTGTCGAAAGATTATTGAGTACGTAGCCCTCAAAAAAGTGTTTGAGCTGATCCGCATCAGGCATCGTTTTGACGAGGGGCATGGAATTTATGGAAATAAAGAAAGGAGAATGCGATCGATTAATAATTTGGCATCCGTTGTGGGTTAAAAAATCGCTGATAAAGCAAGCGCCAACAGTGCCAAGATAGTGATCGACGCGGTAGCCTTTTTCTTCGGGAACGATTGATAAGACGTCGCGCGGTATGTTGAGGTAGCGGGCAAAATCCTGAGCGAGTCGGAGCGAATAGCGAGGCGGTTCTTGGCTGTTAAAACCGGCCTGGTCAATGCGCTGTGATGGTTCAACAAAAAGCTTTTTGTCGCGCATATAGGAAACCGCGTGCGTTTTACCTGCGAGCGTAAGGGCAGGTCGGCTTCCATGTTCAATCGCTTGTTTGCTCGTATTGCGAAGCATGATCGATCCAAGATTGCGGCCTGTCATGACATCAATGACTTCTGTTTCGCCGCGATCAAGGATCATTGAGTGCATATAGCCACGATCGAAGAGGAACTGGGTTTTGGATTCGGGAACGTATTTTCCGCGTTCAACGCGTCTGAGATAGCCTTTTTCGACGAGTGCGTCGAGAATATGTTCACAGTCTCCGAGTGTGTACATACGTCGAGCAGAGTCAGAAAGTCTCTCATAAAGTGCATTTTTTCCGACCCAGTGACTAGGATTCTGCAAACAAATGGAGAGCGCCTGTTGAATGATCGTCGTAGGTCTGAAAGCAACGGGATCGGGGAAGTAGTGATCTTTTTTGGCGCACAAAACGAGGTGTTGAAAACGTTTTGCATCAAAAGCAGAGGTACTTAAGCAGATAACGTGAGCTGTTTTTTCTTTTCGATTACCGCGTCCTATACGCTGAACCAAAGAAGACACATCAGCTGGTGGGCCAACGAGAACGATTCGATCGACGTCGCCGATATCGATACCGAGTTCCAAGGTGCTTGTGGCAACGCACACGGCATGTCTAGCTTCGAGGAATTGTTTTTCGGTGCGGAGTCTTTCTTCTTTAGAGAGACTTCCGTGGTGAGCAAAAACGATAGAGGCGAGTTTAGGGCGTTGTTTAAGGGCGAGAACGAGATTTTCGACGAGTGCACGAGCGTTAGCAAAAACGATCATTTTTCGCGTCGGTGACTCTAGCAAAAACGTCTCGATGATATTGGCGGCATCTTCTTCGCTAACAATACTGTAGACTTCGTGTGCGATATCGCGGGCACCTTCAGAAATAGAAAGAGTGATTGCATCATCGCCCAAAAAGTCGTGTGCGATTCGATCCACTTCGGGCACTGTTGCACTAGATGCGCAACAGGCGATATGATTTTGGTTCATGCGACGAAGTCGCGCGAGGAGGCATTGAAGTTGGTCTCCACGGCCACTGGCGCTGAGAAGGTGAATTTCGTCGACGACGATGGTGTTTAGCGAAAGAAAGGATTGAGGCTGACGACTGAGGAGGGAATCGAGAGATTCTGGGGTCGTGATGAGGATGACGGGTGGTTTTTCTTTATTAAAGTTAGGGGCATCGCCTGTACGAACAGCGATTGAGAGTCCGGTAGCTGCAACTGGCCCTGCAAGTCGGCGCAGCAAGTCGTTGCAGAGGGCTTTGGTGGGTGCCACGACGAGAATCGATGGACCGATGTATGTGAGTTGTTGAGGTTTTGCGGGTTTGATTTCGGCCAGATTAGAACGGCGTGGTAAGTATGTGCCTGTGGCTGGTCGAGGAAGTGTTTGTTGTTCGAGCAGGGATAGGGCGGTGTGTCGCTCGCGATCTGCGATTGCAAAGCGAGTTTTTTCGCGATCGCGCAACAAGCGTTCGAGGACAGGTGCCATAACGGCTTCGGTTTTACCTGCCGCAGTTGGAGCAATGACGAGAACGGATTTTCCAGATAAAATGGGCATGACAGCAGCGCGCTGAACATCTCGCAATCGTGGAAAGCGAGCAAAAAAAGCGTGCCAGGTGTGCTGAAGTGCAGAGCGAATACGTTCTTCGGAAGCGAAAGAGTTCGATGGCGATTCGGTAGTCAAAGTTGTTTTCCAGGGTTATGGATAAACAAAAGCGGTACGACAACCGCACAAAGTAAGAACAACAGGGGTCGTCTATGCTAGCGAAGACAGGACGTCGTGTTGTTTAAAAGCTGGGAATGGGGTGCAGAGAACTGCGTTGTGGCGCCGCAGGCAGAGGGGGTAGCGGCGTATTGACCAAGCAGCGGGTCACGTTTATCAAACGTGACTGCTGTATGGGCAATAGCCGCTCAGGGGGAGACTTCCCCCTTTTTAAATCAGAGACCTAGATGCGTTTAGAATCTGAAATCAGCGGGCGTGAGGGAGTTTTGGAGGGGTTCGTCGAATGCGGTAAGGATTTCGACGCCATCTTTGGTGACGAGGAGTGTGTGTTCGAACTGAGCGCTCCATTTTTTGTCGTAAGTGATTGCAGTCCACCCGTCACCGAGTTGGCGTGTTCTGAAATCTCCGGCATTGATCATGGGTTCAATGGTAAAGGTCATACCTTCGTACATGCGAAGGCCGTGTCCGGCCTTACCGAAGTGTGGAATTTGGAGATTTTCGTGGAAACGGCGTCCGATGCCGTGTCCGACGTAATCACGGACGACAGAAAACCCTCTAGGTTCAGCGAAAGCCTGGATTGCGGCGCCGATATCGCCGATGCGTCCACCGGGGTGTACTGTAGAAATACCGAGTTCGAGGCAGCGTCGAGTTGTTTCGACGAGGTTGATGGCATCTTTGGATGGGGTGCCGCAATAGAAGGTCGCATTGACGTCACCGTGCCAACCGTCGAGGATCGTTGTGATATCGATATTGACGATGTCGCCGTCTTTGAGAATGGTATCTTTGCTAGGGATACCGTGGCAGACGACTTCGTTAAGTGAGATGCAGCATGATTTAGGAAAATCGTTTTTGCCGGTATGTGGGTAGTGAAGTGGTGCAGGGATGGCGTGATGATCGAGGGTATATTGGTGAACGAAATCATCGATTGCCAAGGTATTTTGGCCAGGAACGACCATTTTTCCAGCTTCGATCAGGGTTTTGGAAGCAAGTTTACAAGCCTTGCGCATGAGGACAAGGTCTTCAGGGGTTTTAATAATTATTTCTGGCATTGCAAGTTTACAGATTGGATCGATCAAATGTTGGATCGAAGTTAAAAGACATTCGAACATACGATACGTAAATTTTCGAATTGTCCGTTGGAGCGACTTCCCTCAATGCCGGTCATGACGTAGCCTTTGGGGCATTTGAGAGAAAAGTCACCATTGTCGGAAGCAGAAATTTCTTTAGTGCGAGCGGTATTTGGAGTCACAGGCGTATCAACGATATGTCTTGCAGCCGAGACTTTTTGGCGCATCAATTCTTTGCCGTCGAGCAGAACTGCGACGTAGAGGACAGGCTCAGTACTTTTGAGAACCGTCTGATCTCCGAGTGTAACAGTATATTTTCCGTCGACGACAGAAACGAAGTGTTTTTCGGAGGCGATAGGTTTTTTAGCGTTCTCTGAGGTGTAGATACGGAATTCTAGGGGCAAAACGGCCGAAACCGCGTAGGCATCTTGGTCGACGATTTCGCCGTTAAATTCAACAAAAGTCTGGATGTTGTCACTGGCTGTGGCATAGCCAACGCAAGCGCAAACAGACCACGTAGCAGCGAGTGCAGTCAGAGCGAAAAAGCGGAATCTATTCATCATCGTTATTAAGGGTGGGATGGAATGTGCCCGAGTACCGGGCACATTCAAATCAACCTACTTGGTTCTCTTTTCGTTATCTTCGATATACTTGTTAAGTTCTTTAACTTTACTAGGAATATCGATGGCACGAGAAGTTGCTTCAAATTTGCTGAGTTTTACGAGAAGCTCGCGTGCTTCGTCGAACTTGCCATTTTTGGCGTTATTGCGAATGTCGGTTGACATATTGTTGAAAAACGCTTGTTCGATGATCGGGATGACACGCGTTTTAATGTCGTTGCTGAAGATACTGTCTTCAGATTTGGACTTGAACGATTTAAGGCTATTTTCGATCTGATCGATGGACTGGCTTGCAGCTTTACTGGCAGAGAATTTGGTATTCGCTTCGACCATTTCGCTTTGAATAAGAAATTCTTCATCCATAATAGAGATGAAGCGATCGATGATCGCTTTTGCATCATCGTTATTTTCGAGTTTTTCTTTGTTAATGTTTTCAGCCTCTTTGAGGGAGGCTTGAGCATCACTGATGCGGCGGTCGTTGTAGAACGAGAGAGCGCTTTCAAGTTTATTCGTGAGGTCTTTGGTCGACTCGTTGATAGAGCTAATGGCTTCTTCCTCGGACTTAATGCCTGTGAAAGCCGTACAGAGGAAGATCAGACCGACGAGGCAGACAATGCCGGCCACAGCTGTCATTGCGATAGCCCAAACGGGGGTTGGTGCTTTTTGTTGCATGCTGCCGACGTACGACATCATGTAAGGGCTAGTGAGCGGAGAGATGGTAGGAGGCGGAGCCCAAGCTGGCGCTGCCAACCCGCCACCGGCTCTTTCGAGCATGGTCTCTGCAGGCGCTGCACCGCCTAATCCAGCGTTACCAACGGCCTGTGTTCTAGCCTGCATCGGAGCGGCAGGTTGGGACGCTGCATTGTTGTAATTTTGATTATTGTTGGAGTAATCGACGTTTCCGCCATTGGCGTGTGAACGAGGTTTAGACTGATTGGGGTGAAGCTCTACCTGAGGTTGACCTTTCCAGAGTTCATCGGGGTCACCGCCATCTTGTTCGAAGCGAAAACGGAGGTTACCGATTTCAATGATGTCGTTATTGCGTAGCTGACCGCTTTTGATACGACGACCGTTAAGGAAGGTGCCGTTAGCGCTGTCTAGGTCGAGAAGGCGGAAACCGGCAGGTAGTTTTTCGATTGCGATGTGGTGACGGCTAATCGAAACGTCCGCAATTACAACTTCATTTTTTTGGCCGCGACCGATGGCTGTACGTTCGCGCATCAAAACGTATTCGCGTTCGGGCGTTTTACCGGCTTCGACGATGAGTTTACCGCTGAGGGGGTCAAATTCATACGCGTCCATCTGGATCTGCGTTTTTTCGCCGTCAGGTTCTTCTTCTTCATCTTCGAACGCATCAATCATCTGCGTTTTTTCGCCATTATTCTCTTCTTCTTCTTCCCATTTGAGCTCGTCATCGTTAGCGTTGGGGTCGATGGAAGAATCGCCTTTGACGGACTCATGAAGTAAAGGTGATGCGGCTTCGGCTGCGGGTGTGGCTGGTGCAGGTACGACAGTTTCAGGAGCAGAGATTGACTTTACGCTGAGTGGTGAGGGTTCACTCGGTGCGGCTTCTGCAGCTTTTGATTCTTTTGCCTGTTGGGCAGCAGCGATCGCAGCAGCGATCTGTTCTGGGGAGGGCTGGGCAATGGCTTGTGTAGACCCACCGTTGATATCTTCGTCGTCTCCGAGATCATCCCAACCGGAATCTTCGACTTTGTCATTCGAAAGCAGAGCATCTGCGGGCGATGCTGTTTCTTCGACTTTTTCTTCGGGCTCTGGGGCAGGTGTTGCAGCAGCTGCAGGTTTGCTCATACTGCCTAGACCCAATTTCGAGCCTGGAACAGACAAAGGCTTGAGTCCCATAAGATTGGGACCGTGAAGCTGGGGCAGTTTGGGAATGCCTCCCGAAGATTTGCTGCCTCCAAGTGTGGGTATCAATGGCTTAACACTCTTGTTCGGATTACTATCAGTCATTATATTATTCTCACGTTATGTGCATATCTCGGACACTTTGATGCTTGTGTTTTGGCGCCGCGGCTAGAAGGGGTAGCGGCGTATTTGCTTGCAAATAGCCGCTCAGGGGAAGGCTTTCCCCTCCAGAAACAATCTCATCAAAGTCTCCTTACTTGTCTTTACGCAGAACAAAATTTGCCCTGTCAAAAATTCCGACCTTTTTTAGAACACTCGCCCCAATCTTGCAAGAAATCCATGATCTGAAACTTCCTCACTTTTTTTTCGAATTTGTTTTGCTGTCGTAGAATTGCAGTAGTCTAATGTGATTTAGACGCTTTTAAACGAACGTATCATGACAAATTTCGCTGCTATGATGAAAAAACATTTCTTTGGTTTTTTATTTTTGCTTTTTGCGCTCGTATCTGCCTGCCCGGCTTTTGCTCAGAGTGACGATCTGACAGCCCGCGAGCGTCTAACGACAGCGCGTGGTCTTGGTCTGGCAAACGCAATGTCAGCGAGTTCTGGAGGGACAGCTGCTGTCTGGCATAATCCGGCTGCTATTACGCAGGCTGTCATGTATTCGGCTGAGGCTGCTTACCGTTTTGGGAACAAGAATGGCACCCATGGTTTTCAGATCGATCTGCTTGACATGAAGAGTAACGAGTACGTCGGTGCTGAAATCGGTTACGATTATGAATACTCCAAACCGAACGACAAGTCGCAGCACTTTAACCATGTGCGTCTTGGGCTTGCCGTGCCACTCGCGAATAACCTCGTTAGCATTGGTGTCACCGGAATATATTCCAACATCAAATATGACGGGGAAACAGCATTGTCTCAATTTACCATGGATGTCGGCCTTATGATCAAGCCGCTTTCGTGGCTTTCGCTGTCATTTGTCGCTCAGAATCTTATCGTAGGAGATTATGCCTACGTCATGCCGCGTATGTATACGACGGGCATTGCGTTTAGTTCGTTGGAACTTGGACTTGGTCTCATGTTTGATGCTTCTTTCAACGGGAGTGCAGACGACATTAAAAATACCGGATCCTACGCTGTAGCTATCGAATATCTGCTCCTCAAAGAGTTTCCGATTCGATTGGGCTATCGCTACGAAGCGCCAGACGCCCAGCACGTGATAGCGGCTGGTGTTGGTTATCGTGACAGCGGTGGCAAACTTGGACTCGATATTTCGTATCAACATCATTTTGATCCCTTCGAAAATGATATATTAAATGCCAGTCTGGGGCTCTACTTTTAGCAGAGTGACTGATGTTTTATTTGGAGGGGGAAGTGTCCCCCAAGGCGGCTATTGGGCGTCTCAAATTTGTAGCAAAGCGCTGACGCGCATTTTTGCAGCTTAGACAGGCCCAATACGCCGCTTCCCCCTCTGCGGGGGCAAGCCCCCGCAACGCCCCGATCCGTTTGAGGTTAAGATGTCCAAAGCGATAAAAACCGATTATTCGAATGACGAAATCGATGCGATGATCGACGAGTTTCTCCAAAAAATAGAGATGCTCCGTATCCGCTATGAACAGTATTTTTGTGGTGCAGAAAAAAAGGCACCAACGCAACTGCGTATGGACTGTGTGCGCCTTATGCGTCTGTTTGAGCAATTGTCTGTTCAAAATACGACGACAAAGTTTCGTATTCGTACTGCAACGCAGAAACTTACGAGCTATATGACGTATTGGAATAGAACGCTTCGCGAAATTGAAGATGGTACGTACAAGCGCCATGTAGCTAAAGCTAAACGCGAACAAAGTTTACTAGAGCAGCAGAAACCCCAATCGCGTTCAACATCAAGAGAGGAAGCAGAAAATACATCGCCAGGTGCAACGGTCACTTCAAGGGCGCCGTCTGCTGCTGTTTCGTCAGCTGGTGCAGAAGCAGAGGCTTTTTTAGCGAGTATGGGTTTTGGCAATATAGGTGGTGGAGTCGATACACCTCGTCCAGCCGTCCCCTCGATGCCGCAAGCAGCACGTCCAGCCGTCCCCCCGATGCCACAAGCGACGATATCAGCGAGTGCTCAGCGAGCCGCCGTCCCCCCAATGCCACAAGCGACGATATCAGCGAGTGCTCAGCGAACCGCAGTTCCATTGAAGCCACAAGCGACGATTTCGGTGTCATCGCAAAAACCTGCCATTACTGGAATGCCGCAGCCTAGTGTGTCGTCATCGCGTATAGATAATACGGTTACAAAGCCAACGAACCTAACGCCTCCTCGTCCAGCGGTTTCTCAGCCTGTAGCGCCCCGTCCAGCGGTTTCTCAGCCTGTAGCGCCCCGTCCGGCGGTTTCTCAGCCTGTAGCGCCCCGTCCGGCGGTTTCTCAGCCTGTAGCGCCCCGTCCGGCGGTTTCTCAGCCCGTAGCGCCCCGTCCAGCAGCAGCTCAGCCTGTAGCGCCCCGTCCGGCGGTTCCTCAACCCGTAGCGCCCCGTCCAGCAGCAGCTCAGCCTGTAGCGCCAGAAGCGCCCAAGCGTCCTTTGATTACAGCACGTACGACGGCGCGTCCTGGTGCTCCTACGCGTTTTAATCCGAACAATCGCAATTCGTAGAATTGCCTTTTTAGAAAAAATGCAGTTGTAGATCACGTGGCATGAAAAAACGTTGATCGAATGAAGGTGAGTAACGATTTGACTACTCACCTTTTTTTTCACCTAGGACGTTCTTGTAAAAGGCTGATTAGAATCGAGAGTATAAATTTTTGTATATAACAATGTAAAACTAGTTAGGGCTACAGATTTGGCCCAACTACGTGGGCCCCTCCCCCGCCACCACCACCGTCGGTTTTGACAGGTCGTGTCGGCAAAGAGACAAATGTCCCCTCGTCGGCTACCTCCGGCTTTTAAGACCGAGTGAGACATCTTAAAAGCTTGTGGTTAAACCGAAAAAACCACGTAATTCCGTCGAATGCGGGTGCTCTCTCGGGAATCGCAGGAATAGACATCTGAAACAGTTAAGCTCGTCAGCCACTGTCAGCGTTCAGATGCAGAAACGCACTCTGGCTTTCGGTGATGCGCGGGCTGAATCATTGTCAGTGAAAGACCGTAGCATTGTTGATCTCCTCATAAGCGTTTTTTAGGAGAGAAACACCGTGTTCCTCTCTTTACAGTAGTGCCATCGAAAATGATTTCGTGACGGTTTGAATGTCTTTTTTTTAAAAAAAAAAAAGAAATGCAGCGTGTAATCAGAGAGGGTAGCGGCGTATCTCCAAAGGAGATAGCCGCTCAGGGGGAGACGTCCCCCCCTTCCAATAAAAAAGCCTAAAAAGGAGCATAATGTCGGATTTTGGCAGAATGTGGGTTTTGGGGGTATGAAGGTGCGGATCGAGCAGACGTGCGATGTAGGCGATTTGTTCGAACACGTCTGAAATAAAGTAACTATGCATGTTTGCAGTTTTAAAATGGGATAACGGCGAAACCATGACAGCACCTGAAAAACGATCATGTCCTGAAATTATTAAAAAACCACGTGGATTTCATCTTCTCGGTGTATGTGGCACGGGGATGGGCGCCCTGGCTGTACTTTTGAGCGAGAAGGGATACCGCGTTTCGGGATCAGATACGGGGTTTTATCCGCCGATGAGCGATATTCTTGAACGACGCGGCATTGAAGCTTTTACGGGGTGGGATCCTGTCCAGCTAGAGGCATTGGATCCAACGCGTGACATTATCGTTGTCGGTAATGTTTGTCGTAGGACAAATGAAGCGAGCGTTGCTGCACATGAAAAAGGTTTTTGCTGCTTATCGCAGGCCGAAACGCTGTACCATTTCTTCTTGAAAGAAGCCTCCCACCGCATCGTCGTTTCTGGCACACACGGCAAGACGACAACATCTTCGTTGGTCACGTCTATTTTGGAGACGGCCGGTCACGAGCCTTCATTTTTTATCGGAGGAGAGGTCAAATCACATGGTTGTGGTGCGCACGTTGGCCGTAAAATCGATTTTGTCGTCGAAGGGGACGAATACGACACTGCATGGTTTGATAAAGTTCCTAAGTTCTGGCATTACGCGCCGACGTGTCTTTGTATTAATAATATCGAATTTGATCACGGCGATATTTACAAAGATTTGGATGAGATTATCGGCGTATTTAAAAAGCTTGTTGCAGACATGCCAGAAGATGGAATCGTGTTTTATAATGTCGACGACAAAAATGCACCTGAAGTTGTCAAACAAGCGAAGTGCCGTACGATCGCTTTTGGTGTGCGCGGAAACGGCGATTATCAAGCCGATAAAATCGAGTTTCATGACGGCGGAACGTCGTTTGATCTTGTCACGCCAGAGGGCGATAGCATTCACATCAATAGCAGCCTGACGGGTATGCATAACGTCTATAATATGACAGCCGCTGCGGCTATGGCTTTGAATCATGGTGTTTTCCGCGATGAAATACAGCGTGGTATCGAAGAGTATATGGGCGTAAAAAAACGTCAAGAACTGATTGGCGTAGTCAATGGCATTACAATATATGATGATTTCGCGCATCATCCCACGGCTGTGCGAGAGACGGTTAGAGCAATACGGGCGCGTCACCCACAGGCGCGTTTGTGGGGCGTTTTTGAGATGAAAAGCAATACGTCGCGTCGGTCTATTTTTCAAAACGATTATCCTGAAGCGCTGGCTGAGTCGGACATCATTGTTTTGAGTGCTCCGTGGCGAAAAGACGAACTTCCCCCCGAGATGCTCATTAATATTCCCAAGATCGTCGAGGATCTTAAGGCCCAGGGCAAAGAAGCTCACATGATCCCTACGGTTGATGACATCGTGCATTATGTTGCAGACCATGCTGAGCCGGGCGATGTCGTCTTGGGAATGAGCGGTTCTTCATTTGGTGGTTTTCACCACAAGCTTTTGGCTTTGCTCGAACAAAAAAGCCAGAATTAGTCCTCTGAGATGTCGCGGTTGATAAAACCGCCCAGCCTGTGCAAAATCAGTTGTTAGGCTTGCATTTCCAATGCCCATGAGACGACGCTTGTGAGCGCCGTCGAGAGAAAAACTGGATCGACATGGAAGGAACACAATACCAAATCCTAGACCGCATTGATGTCGGCGGTATGGCCGAGATTTTCCGCGCAAAAAACCTGAATACCAATCAGATTGTGGCCATCAAACGCATTTTGCCCGAATTAAGCCGCCAACCTGATTTCGTCGATATGTTTGTCGATGAAGCTGCTGTGTGCATGCTTTTGGATCATCCGAGTATCGTGCATGTGTACGAACTTGGAATGATGGATAATGATCTATTTTTGTCGATGGAATATGTCGAAGGTCTGAACCTGCGTGAACTCCTAAACTACGCATGTTCGACGGGAACGCCGCTTCCTGTGCATGAATCTGTTTTGATCGCCATCCATATTTTAGATGGTCTTGAGTATGCGCATCATTGTCGAGACAATGAGGGTGAGCCGCTCAACCTGATCCATCGAGACGTTTCGCCGCCAAATATCCTTCTGGGTTATAATGGCGATGTCAAAATCACAGATTTTGGTCTCGTCAAAGCGAAGACGCAGATGACACATACAGTTCCGGGGCTGATTAAAGGGAAATTTAGCTATTTGTCACCTGAAGCTGCGTATGGTGAAAGTCTCGATCCTCGAAGTGATATCTATGCTGCAGGTATTATTTTGTGGGAACTTTTGGCTTGTCGTCCTTTGTTTACAGATCCTGTCGAAATGAAAATCCTCGACATGGTCCGACGTTCGATCATTCCTGAGCTATCTCCGCTTAACCCCGCTGTCACGCCAGAGCTCGAAACGATCGTTCAAAAAGGATTGGCGCGCAACCGAGCTGAGCGTTACCAGTCTGCTAAAGCGTTTGCAGATGACCTTCGTGCCTACTACAAAAGTATTGGACGTCCAAAATCTCAGTTGGGACAGATTGTGGCGTTGGCTAAGCCGCCTGTAAACCACGAAGAGGATGAGTTGCCTCAGCGTCCGCCTTCTGTCAGTCAGCTTATACCGCTCGATGCAATCGAAGCATCGATTCGTCGCGAAAAAGAAAAAGCCGCCGAAGCAGCACGGCTTGCAAAGCTTGAAGAGGAGGCGCGCGAAAAACAAGCGCGTGAAAATGCGGCAAAATTGACTCAACCTGCCACTCAGTCAAGCGAAGTGCCTGCGCCATCCAAAGCAGTATCTTCTCCTGCTGAATCCCTCCCTACGCCTGACAAAGCTCGCTCTGTCGATGCACCATCCTCCAAGCGTCTTGCACAGACCCAAGAATCCAGCATGCCGCTGTATGTTGTGATCGCTGTTCTGTTTATCTTCTTTTTGATCCTCATCGCTTACTACGCGTTTGGCTAGTTTTGCTCTTGTTTGCGCCGCCTATTTCGCGTGGCCATGCCTCGCTTCAATACGGCGGACGCAGCGGCACTATCGGCGCTGATGCGCGCGATACGTGCCGCTTTTCTTTTTGGGACGATTCGACTGCCAATTTAAATATTATGGTCAATGTCATGTCACAGCTTATTACCCCCCATTGGAATGCCAACAGCCGTTGTGCTGAAATCATTCGCATTCACTCTGTTCAAGTCTGGCTGTTAGCCGAAAAATTGGCTCGCGCAAGTCGCTATGCTGACGCCATTGACTACGCTTTTTTACAGGAAGCTTGCATGCTTCATGATTGTGGCATCATTTGGTGCGATGCTCCGTCTATTTTTTGCTTCGGAACCGAACCGTACATGAAACATGGTGCTTTGGGGGCTTCCTACCTTCGATCGGTCGATTGCGTACGCTATGCACGCGCTGCTCGCGTATGTGAGCGACACATCGGGACGGGGCTTACTGCTGATGAAATTCGCACAGAAGCCTTGCCGCTTGAACCGCGCGACCTCTTGCCTGAAACGTTTGAAGAAAAACTCGTTTGCTATGCAGACAACTTTTACAGCAAAGATCCTGCGCGCCTCACAGTTCAAAAATCGTTTGAGCGTGTTTCTTCTTCGATTGCGCGCTTTGGCGCAGCTCCGCTTGAAAGACTCATGCAGCTGCGCGATATGTTCGGCGAACCTTAAAGGATTTCGTCCTCTTCAATAATTTTGTTTGAAATGACGTCTGAGGCGTATTCTACGGCGTACTCAATGGCGCCGACTAGGGGAATTTCGTTGATAAACGCTTGGACGTAAGCCGCTGTGAAGGCATCTCCTGCGCCTACGGTCGATTTGACGGGAGAAAGTGGCGGTTTGAATGAAGTAAAATCTCCCGTTCTATCCCATGCACGTGCCCCATAAATGCCACGCGTTTCGATGACGGTACTGATCTTAAAGCGATCAAAACAAGCTTCTGCTAATAATCCCGTGTTGTCGAGACGCATTCCAAGGGTCGCTTGCGCAACGCGGTTGACCTCTTCAGAGCTGATTTTTAGAATATCACAGTGGGCTAGGCTCCATCGAATGATTTCTGGATCGTCGTACGGTGCACGAAGATTTATGTCGAGTATGCGGGGGCGATTGTTAAACTGAGCAATGAGCTCGCGTAGTGTCTGACAGGTTTCTTCACTACGTTGAGCAAGTGTTCCAAAATAAATCGCTGAAGCGTTGTCTGCGGCTTCCTGAATCGTGTCGGTCAAGGCAATGGCATCCCACGCAGCAGGTTTCTCTATTTCGAAGATATGACCACGAGGTCGTCTTTTTATAATAGATCTCCCCGTCTTTATGCCATTGATTTGAATTTCATTCGGCATTCCCGTCGCTTGAACGATGCGTGAGAGTTCTTCACCGTCGTCGATACCGACTGCGGATGCAAAAAAAGGCCTAAGCTTCAGAGACTGAAGATTGCGTGCGAAATTGAACGGTGCTCCAGCTGGCGTGCGTGTTCGTTCGTCGCAGTCCCAAAGCAGTTCTCCTAAAACTAAAACGTCATAGAGTTTATTGTCAAACTGTGTGGTAGCCATGTCTGTCTCCTAAACTGATGAGCTTTTGAGCGGCTAAAGCAGAACCGCAGCGTTTTGCCCGGCCAAGATAGAGCGGTTAAGTGATCCAGCCCTTAGCCGCCCCAAAATGTGCTAAACACTCTATCGAATAGAGGTTATTTCCGACGACGAAGTGCTGATTCTAAAGTTTGAAGCATGAGCGTGATCACGGTCATAGGACCTACGCCACCGGGAACGGGGGTGATGTAGCTGGCGTGTTTGCTCGCTTCTTCGTACTCGACATCGCCGTGTATCACGCCGTCAGGCGTTTTGGTAAATCCGGCGTCGACGACGATAGCGCCATCTTTGATCCAATCGCCTTTGACAAGCTCTGGTGCACCGGCTGCGACGATCACGAGATCTGCTCGTCGAACGTGTGACTCAAGATCTTTGGTTTTGGTATGGCAGGTCGTTACCGTGGCATTGTTGCGTAAAAGTAGTGTGCTGATCGGTTTGCCGACGATGTTGCTGCGTCCAACAACGACAGCATCCATGCCACGTACATCAATGTTGTTGGCTTTTAACAATGTCATAATGCCGCGTGGCGTACATGGCTGAAAGCAATTTTCTTCGCCCAAAAGCAATGCACCCATGGATGCGCGTGTCAATCCATCCGCATCTTTGTCTGCTCGAACTCGATTCGGAAGGGCAACGCTGTCCAGATGTTTTGGAAGCGGAAGTTGAACAAACAATGCATCGCAGTCAGGATCGTCGTTGAGGCGATTGATCGTATCTTCAATTTCGCGCGACGTTGCAGATTCCTCAAACTTATAGACTTCGTGTCTAAACCCAAGTTTTTCTGCCATCTTGCATTTTGTTTTAACATAAGTAGCACTTGCTGGATTTTCTCCAACGAGAATGACACAAAGACGCGGCGCCGTTTCGGGGGTAAAGTTTGCCGCAACACGTGCTTTAATCTCTTCTTGAAGCGCTGCGGATGCCGCTTTGCCATCTAAGATATTTGCCATTCTAATTCTCCTTATAACTTCTAAGTTCATCGATAATATCTTGAGGATCGCGTCCATCAGGATTCCACGGACGTTTGAGTGAAACAATCGTGCCTCCTTCGCGTTCCCAACGTTTGCTGTAAAGGGCACGATCGTCAATCAACCATGAACCTGGCTTGGCACAGGCATACTTGGGAGAGCCAATTAAGATGCCGGGAAGTTTGACTGATTCGTCGAGTTCACCGTCGCCAAGTGCGGGCATACCGGCTTTAGGCGCTAAATTGCGAACACACCACTCCCATTTGCCCGCAGCGCATTCCGGATAATACGCTGGTGTTGAAAGCACGACGACGTTAGCCCCTGTTTCGAGAGCGGCATTCCACAAATCATCACACCATGGCGTTTTTGGGAGCGTTGCCCACCAACGGCTTCCCTGTTCGCGAACTTTGTCCCAAAAATGACCAGCGCAGAATTTGCCCGCCACTTCTGGAATTCCGATGCCCCATTCTCCCACTTCAGCGAGTTGAGCGTCGCTGTACGTTGCGGGATCATCGCCAAAAAGTCGGATAAGTGGCGTATGCAGGTCAACCAATACGCCATCGAGATCAACACAGATATACGAAGGTTTTGACATTATTTTTCCTCGGTTAAGAATAATGCACAGAAGTGTTTGATAAAACGAAATAAAATTCTAAAGTATCTATACCAGGTCACAAAATGCTCTGCGTTCACCCGGCATGTATTCCTAATTACTATGCTTTTGCTCTAAAGCCTAATCTTTAATTAGCGCGCGTGCTTAAGTTGAGAGGCTTTGGGCAAATGATCTGCCTCAATAGAAGTGTATTTTTTGAGGGGGAAGTGTCCCCCTGAGCGGCTATCTCCTTCGGAGATACGCCGCTACCCCCTCTGCCTGCAGCGCGAACTTGACTTCGTCTTCAACATGCTCGCCCGGTGCGCCCGCTGCTTGCCTTCGGCTTCGCGACGCGTGCGATTTAACAGTAATTTTAAGTCTTTTTCATGTTTAGAAGTGACTATATATCGATAAAACAAAGCTACTGTAGAGTTGTCCGAGTATTTTATGAAATTTTAGTGGGACAGCAGTGATTCATTATATATTATATTTTGGATAAGCGGATGGCATATCGTGGCCGTCCCAACAGAGCGCGTAGCGCATGAGGGCGTATCGGCGTAGCCGATAGCCCGAAATACGCGCCGTATCGTCAGATAGGCGCGTCATAATATAAAAATTAATTATAATAGTATATGTTAATATATATTATAATTAGAAGGGGATTGTGGGAGAATCATAAAAAAAGGCACCCGAGCGGGTGCCTAAAAAAGAAGCGTGAGCGCGTTAGATCGAAGGTCGGAGGGGGGCATCACCGCGTTCGATGCGCTGGCGATTTTCTTCTTCAAGCGTTTCGAGACGGTTCATGAGAAGTTTAATGGCGGTGTCCATTTCTTCAACGGTGAGCTGGTTTTCGCGCGTCTGTGTTGGCACAATGATGCGAGACTTAGAAATTGAAGTCTGCTCGTCGCCAGGGGATTGCCAGGAATCAGTTTTATGAGCAGCGTAGGTGACGCTATTGGGGGCCATCGGTGTAGCGGCAGCGGCTTCGACGTAAACGACGGTTGTCGGTTGCTGCGCTGGCTCGGAAGCTTTAGGGGCAAGCATGGTGTAGAGTCCCGGAATGCTGACGAGGAAGAGTGCGGCGCCGATGATACTGGGGAGCCAGCGTAAAATGGTGTTTTTGCGCGAACTGGGAGCTGCGACACTGCGGCTAGGCGTCGAAATCGAGGGGATGGAGAGCGATTTTGATGTATGTGGGGCGGCAGAAGCGAGCGTAGTTTCTTCTTTCGAGAGCCCGGTTTTAACATCAATGTCGGCAATGCCACGGCTAATCGCAGCCCACATGGCATCTTCGTTGACATCATCGAAAGCAGATTCGACATCTGTACGAACGACATCGCGAAGCTCAGACAATGCACCGTACATAGGATGGCTCATGACGTCATTGGTGTTTATCTCTTCGAGATCAGTTTCATCCAATTCGCCGTCGAACCAGGACTGGATCAACATTGGATCAAGGTCTGAGATCGGTCGTTTAGAATTTTTCATTGTATCTCCAAGTATTCCTGACATTTTAGCCCCCATCGTTTGTGTTTGGTCTTGTGGGACGTACAAGCTATTCCTAACACGAACAACGTACCAGATTGTAAACTATTCATCAAAAAAAGTCAGGGGAGGAATAAAATGAATGAAAATAAGAATCGTTGATTAAATTTCTCGCACTGTTGCTCTGTATTCTGTAATAGAGCAGGTTGGAGAGCCTGCAGAGCGTGGGCGGTTTCGTAAAGGATAAAGCGATGAGTGAAAATTTGATTGATCTGCTTGAAGCGGTGAAAGGCGCCGTTTCGACGGAGGATCTTCCTGAAAAGCTGTTTATCTTTCCGTTGACGGATATGGTCATGTTTCCGGACGTTATGGTTCCGATTTTGGTACCGATGGGGCCATTGGTCGAGATCGTAACGCGTGCCCAGAAGCACAGCGACAGTTATCTAGGATTTTTGTGGGGCGAAGGCGAAGAAGCGACACACCTTAAAGCGGAAGAACTTGCGAAGGTTGGCTGCGTCGGTCGAATTGTGAAGCTTGCGCGCAATATGCAGGACGGATCGTACACGATGATCGTTCACTGCGTGAGCAGGATGCGCGTCAAAGAGTTTTTGAAGAGCGACAAGCTGATCGCCGAAGTCGAATACGTGAAAGACGTGACGGAAGAATCCGATGAGCTGCAGGCTTATTGGAGAAACATTCAAGTGAGTCTGAACAAATTTTTGGACATGGAAGCCTCGACGTTGCCGCGCGATATGATCTCGAGCATGACGAATATCCAAAGTCCGAGTAAATTGGCAGATCTCATTGCCGCGCATTTTGATATTCCGAACAAACAGCGCCAAGTGATTCTCGAAGAACTCAATGTTCGCAAGCGTTTAGAGATCGTCTATGAAGTGCTCGTAAAGGAGCTTGATTTAGCAGCGCTTGGTCAAAAGATTCACAATACGATTCGCGAGAAGATAGAAGCGAGTCAGCGCGAGTTTTTCTTAAGAGAGCAGTTGAAGGCGATCCGTAAGGAGCTAGGGGAAGAAAAAGACGAAATTGCGCTGAGCGTACAGAGCTACAAAGAGCGCATTGCGTCGTCAGGAATGAGCGAGGAAGCCAGAACGCGTGCCGAAGAAGAACTGAAGCGTTTGAGCCTTTTGACGCCCGAAGCGAGTGAAACCAACTTGATTCGAACTTATTTGGATTGGTTGTGCGACTTGCCGTGGAACAAAACGACAGAAGATAGTCTTGATTTGAATTATGCTGAAAAAGTGCTCGAAGAAGATCACTATGGATTGGACAGCATCAAGCAGCGTATTCTTGAGTTTTTAGCAGTTAAGAAGCTCAAACCGGATCATCAGGGACAGATTATATGTTTTCTGGGCCCTCCGGGCGTTGGTAAAACGAGTTTGGCCCGTTCGATCAACCGCGCATTAAAACGCAAGTTCTATGGATTTTCGTTGGGCGGCTTGAAAGATGAAGCGGAAATACGCGGTCATCGTCGAACCTACATCGGTGCGATGCCAGGCAAGATTATTCAGGGCATCAAACGCGTTGGTGTGCGCAACCCGGTATTTGTTTTGGATGAGATTGATAAGTTGGGCAGTGATTGGCATGGAGATCCGTCGAGCGCAATGCTTGAAGTTTTAGATCCATCGCAGAATACAGCGTTTAACGATCACTACCTTGATGTGTGCTTCGATCTTTCTGAAGTTATGTTCATCGCGACTGCCAACGATGCGTCGACGATCCCCAGACCGCTTCTTGATCGTATGGAGATTATTGAGCTTTCGGGGTATATTGATGAAGAAAAATTCCAGATTGCTAAGCGTCACATTGTTCCGAAAGAGATCGAAGAACACGGATTGTCCAAAAAGGATATGCAGTTCACGTCGTCAGGCTTGAGGTCTGTGATTCGCAATTATACGCGAGAAGCAGGCGTACGCGATCTTGAGCGTCAAGTTGCCAAGATCTGCCGTAAAAATGCCCGTCGTGTGGCTTGTGGTCAGGAAGCTGTAGCTAAGATTACAGCGGAGAATGTCTCTGACTTTTTGGGTTCCCCCATCTACACGGATGAAGTCATCAGCCGAACGCTGCTTCCAGGCGTTTCAGTTGGACTTGCGTGGACTCAGTTCGGCGGCGAAATCTTGTTTATTGAGACAACGATGATGCCTGGTGGTGGTCAGCTGAAGTTGACAGGTCAGTTGGGCGAAGTCATGAGTGAGTCTGTTCAGATCGCATTCAGCTATATTCGCGCGAATATGGGCGTTTTCGATATGAACGAAGAATCGTTCCCTAAATGTGATTTCCATGTTCACTTCCCCGCAGGCGCGATTCCGAAAGATGGTCCGAGCGCAGGTATCACAATTACGACGAGTATTTTGTCGCTCCTTCTTAATAAACCCATTCCGCCCCGACTTGCAATGACGGGTGAAATCACACTTATGGGCAACGTTTTGCCCGTAGGCGGCATAAAAGAGAAAGTAATCGCGGCTAAACGTGCTGGCGCAAGAACACTGGTTATGTGCTCTAAAAACAGACGTGACGTTGATGAACTTCCGCTTCATATTAAGGAAGGACTGACATTCTTCTTTGTAGATCATTATAAAGAAGTCTATCAGTTTGTTTTTAAAAAAGAGTGTAAGCTTGATTCAATCCCCAAAAATGTGATTCAAATCACAAAGGGCGCTACGAAGGACGATGAGGAGGATGAAAAATCTGACTCCAAATCGAATGTCGAGGTGAAGGACAACGGTGCCGCTTCCGACAATGCAACGGCATTGGTCGATAAGCCTTCCGTTAAATCTTCTCGCAAGAAAAAGTCTGAGAAATAATCAATGATGTTCAGAGAACTTATTAAATCAAATCGTGTAAAACGCGGTATTGTTGGCGCTGTTGCAGCTATGATTATGCTTACAGCTAGCGCCTGTACGAAGACTCCTGATGAAGTCAGAGAATGGCTCCAAGATAAGCGCGCTCCGCAGAAAATGCAGGAATTTATTCATAATGAAAAATTCTCGCTCGAATCTAAAGTGGAAGCGCTCATGGTTCTCGTTGAGCGCAACAATATCCTTGAAATTCCAGTTGCCCTTGGTGAGCCCATCAAGAACGACGAGATGAATCAGATCGTCGCGGGTGCGATCGTGCGTATGAAACTGCTTTTGGAAAAAAGCGAAAACTACGACATGAAAATCAAGGACGCGGCGTATACGTTGTTAAAGCTTGATTTGACAGATGAGAATAAAGAAAATCTCACTCAATTTATCAAGAACTGGTTGGAACGCGGTGACAACTTCTTTTTGCCCATCGCAAAAGCTGGTCGCATAGAGCAGAAAAAGCTGTTTGAATTTTTGGGTACAGAATCGATTCCTTATTTTGAAAAGGCTCTTCGTAAAAAACTTGATCAGTATTACGAAGCCTTTGATGAAGAAGAAAAGATGATCGCTAAGGCGAAAGCCGAGGGCAAAAAGATCAAACGCGTCACGCGTGCCAGTATTATCCACATGCAAACGATATCATCGATCCTCGAAACGCTGCGTGAGCTTAAACTCGCCGGCGGTGATGATGCTGTCGCTGAGATTTTTGCAGCGGATATTCTGAAAACTTACCCAAATATGTCTCAGGTTTTGGCTCTGCCTTTCAGCTCGAATGAATCGCAGAAACTTCTGCCTGTTGCTGAAAAAATTGTTTCAGATCCAGAGTACAAAAACGAAAATCTTAATTATTTCAAAAATGTCATTCTCGTAACGTATTACCCTAAAGTGCAAAAGAAAGCGGGTGTTAACGTCTGTAAAAACCTGCTTCAGACGGATCGTACCGGTTATACGCGTTGGGATTGCCTCGATATTCTTACAACGAATGCTGGCCGTGATGGTTTGGCTGCGCTTTTGCAAACCATTCCGAATAATTACGAGCAGCTTTCAATTCCTGAAGATCATCCGACAATCCTCGCCCATCGTTCTTTGACTTTTTGGAACTCTGTTCTCGTCTATTGTACGCACTTGCCTTCGGATCTTAATAACCAAGTTCCGCTTGATGTCTTTCGTCAGCTTGCGACAAAAGGCAACGAAATCTCAAAGATCGTCTCGATGGCTTGTCTCTCTACCAATGGCAAAGACTCGGATGTTGAGTTCCTTTCGAAGATCAACGATCGTACGTCGCTTGCCAATTGGGGTATGAGTGTGTCGACGATGACTGAGTTAGCAACCTATACGTCTAAAACATTGGCTGCGCGTCTAAAAGCTGTTGCCGAAAAAGAGAGTAAGGAAAAAGCAGCAGCTGACGCAAAAGCCGCTCCAGCAGCAAAAGCAGCAGCTGACGCAAAAGCCGAAGCTGACGCAAAAGCCGCTCCAGCTGCAAAATAGTTTGCTTGCATAAGAAGATTACTTCATCTTAGCTATCATATAACGAATCATTCAGCTGGCAGTTTTGCCAGCTGTTTTTTTAGGTAAATACGCATGACCACCCTATCACAAAATATTGGCATTCTCGGTGCAGGTGCTTGGGGAACGGCGCTTGCGCGTCATTTCGCTCAAAAATTTGGTCAGGCTCGAATTTGGGCTTACGAAAAAGAAGTCGCAGACGATATCAATGATAAACATATCAATACGGTTTATCTTCCTGATATCCTGTTGCCAAACGGGCTTTGGGCTACGAACGATCTTCGGATTTTTGCAGAGGATCTGTCGCTTTTAGTTGTCGTTGTGCCGAGCCATGTTTTGCGCAGCATCGTCAGTGAGCTGCGATGTTGGTTGAGTCGTGATATTCCGATCATTTGTGCAACCAAAGGCATTGAAAATGAAACACTCATGACGATGGATGAGGTTCTAGCCTCGGTGTTGGGGGACGACGTTCATCATCATTTGGCAATCTTGTCAGGCCCTTCTTTTGCTTTAGATGTGGCTTTAGGCAAAGCGACCGCTGTCAGTTTGGCTGGTACCAATGAATCTCTTTGCTTGTCGTTGCAAAATTGTATCAGTAACAGTGAGTTTAGGGCATACACGACGCCCGATGTGATCGGCGTTGAGCTGGGTGGGTCGCTAAAAAACGTCATTGCAATTGCAGCAGGAGCAGCTTCAGGACTCAACTTAGGGCATAATGCTACAGCAGCGCTCGTAACGCGCGGTCTTGCCGAAATGACGCGTCTTTGCGTTAAACGGGGTGGTGAAGCACTCACGTTGTCTGGGTTGTCTGGACTAGGCGATCTGGCTTTGACTTGTTATGGTGAATTATCAAGAAATCGCGATCTTGGTTATAGACTTGGGCGTGGTGAGACGTTTTCCGACATTCAAAAAGCGAGGAAAACGGTCGCAGAAGGCGTAAAAACGGCGGCTAGTGCGTATGCGTTGGCTCAAAAATGTGGTGTCGATATGCCTATCATTCAAAGAGTGTACGAATGTCTGTATGAAGGAAAAATGCCTGCTGTAGTGCTTTCGGAACTTATGGGCCGAGATTTAAAACGTGAGCTCGAATTTTCCTGTCGTGCTAAGGAGTAATACCGAATTTTATTATTCTTTGTTGAATTAGATGTTAGAAGGGAGGGGGTAGCGGCGTATTTGCGCAGCAAATAGCCGCTCAGGGGGGAGACTTCCCCCTCAAAAAAAGATCAATTTGATGCAATTGGCATTAATCCTGCTATACTTATCAACAGTTGTTCGGGGGTCGTTCCCAACCGTTTTGATATGACACATGGAGGTTATCATGAAAGGTTTCGCTCGTTTTCTTACTATTTCAGTCGCTACGCTCGCAATGATGTGTGGTTTTGTTTTGAATGCGCAAGCAGGCGTACCTGCAGATGCTGCTGATTTTCAGGCTCGTCTTGCGACAGAAGCTAAAACGCCTGAGGGTGCAGCGACGCTTTGGATGGACGGTGCGCTCTTGTATTCCAATGCTGAGACGCGCGATCTTGGTCGTCAGATTTTGATGGCTTTGACGGATGAACTTCCGCCTGACTTTGAGAAGAGCGTTGCCCACGCTTCTTTGGTCAACAAACTTAAAGAGAATCCTGAGATCATGCGTTCGTATTGCGAAGGTGCCAAACCCGAAAACGGCTATAAAGCGACGGTTGCAACGTGCGAGATCGCCGTTGCCGGTTCGAAAGCCGCTGATTATGTCGATGACGAATGGGTTGTGAAATTCAAGAGCTCTGGCGCTTCTTCCAATCGTCCGGTTAAACTCGTAAAACGCGGCGATATTTGGAAGGTCTACAGCTACAGCAGCATTTATTCTGGCGTTGCACCTGCCAAGAAATAATTGATTACTTCATCTGATTCATGAGATGATGCGAAAAGGGAACACAAGATGTTCCCTTTTTCGTGTATTCGCTATGTGAAAATGCAGTCACTGAATCTTTACTTTTTAACAGTTCCGGATGAGGCAGCCACGGCCGCAATGGATAAATGGCTGACATCGATTACGAAAGAGAAGACGGCCGCAGAGGGAGGGCTTCGGCTTTGGTTGACGCACGTGCCCGAAACAGCAACGCGTCCGTTTTTACATGCGCGTCCCTTCGATATCGTGACTCAACCGCTTCGATTATCGGCGTCTGAGCGCGAAGAGTATCAGGTGAGTCTTGGTGGTGCTCCAAAAAAACACATGATTTGTCGAACAGAATTCGATGATGAGGCGTCTTTTGAAGTACTTCTGTCGCTTGCGTTTGAGCTTATGAAGCGTACAGGGCAGGCATTTTTAGCGGTTGATAACGAACTTGGCGCGCGCATGTTGGGCCCTGGACGACTCGGAGATCCCTTTGAAATCGAGATGATGGAATCATTTCCGGGGGCTGTCTTTGAAGTTGCGCATGAAGATGATGAAGGGGCGCTCGACGTCGCGTGGTATGTCGATGCGCGTTGGCTCAATGCGTGGCGAAATCATCGCGGAAAAAGAGCGAATAAAAGTGAAACTTTTTCACGATTTTCTTCGCTAGACTATGCTTAGGTTGCTTTTTGTCATGTTTTTTTAAATATTCGTTGACAATCGAGCACACTAAAAACGAAAATGCTGAATTTGGGCAATGAGGCCCGAGATGCATAAAGGTTAAGATTATGACGGTACCCAAGATTGTAGGCATTGCTGGTGGAACAGGTTCGGGAAAAACGACGCTTGCTCGAAAAATACGCGAAGGACTCGGTGAAGCGAGCAATTTAATTCAATTTGACTGGTATTATCGCGATTTATCCCATCTTCCGCTTAAAGACCGCGAGACCGTCAATTTTGACCATCCTGCCAGTCTCGAAAGCGAACTTTTGGTAGAAAATCTGCGCGCACTAAAGCGTGGTGAGGCCGTAGATGTGCCCATGTACGATTTCAAAACGCATTCACGTACGACGGAAACGATGCATATTGAGCCGCTTCCCGTCATCGTTGTTGAGGGCATTTTGCTCTTCTGCTTTGAACCGCTCCGCGAAATGCTTGATATTAAGATCTTCGTGGATACCGATCCCGACATTCGTGCTTTTAGACGTATTCGCCGCGATATGCGCGAACGAGGCCGTACCTTCGATTCGATTCGAAAACAATATTACGCGTCAGTTCGCCCGATGCACCTCGAATTCGTAGAGCCTTCAAAACGCTATGCGGATATTATTATCCCCGAAGGCGGTAGCAATCTCATCGCTCTAGATCTTCTTATCGAACGTTTAAAGAAATTTGCCTAAACTTTTAATTTACACCATCGCGGTTGTGGGCGGCCTCTTTTATTTTGTGCGGACGCCGCTCATAACACCTGAAAGTCCGTTTTGGCTCAAAGCGACGTGTGTATCGGCTGCTATTTTAGCTGTGTTAGGCGTGTGGCGGCCGGCACGTTTTGCTGTTTCGGTCGCAGAGGCCTTACTTTTTGTGCTTTGCTGGTCTGTCGTAGGCCTTGAAGCCGAAATGATCCTTCAATTAGAAGCTGCGCTCGTGTGGTGCGCATGCACTGCTGCTATGGTAATTTCGAGTACTTCTAATTATGAAAAGATCAAAGAATTTGAATTTTGCGATCTTAAAGTCCCACTCGTGATCGGCTTACGTCAAGTTTGGCTGATCCAATGGATATGGGTGATAGGTATATTCTTCGCCATTTTGACGCCGGATTCTAGACTTTGTTCAATATGTCTAATGGTTTGGAATATTTTGTTCGTCTGGCTTGCTCAAACTACCTTTTGGCGCGTTTTACTATCCTATGAGTGGATAGGGCATAGTGAGCGACGAAGTATCTTTAAATAATAGTGTGGGGGAGGCGTCCCCCTGAGCGGCTATCTCCTTCGGAGATACGCCGCTACCCCCTCGGCCTTCGGCACGAGCGTAGTTAATCTCTGTGTGTACCTAGAGAAGGCTAGTCTAACGAAAGCATGGGGGCCAACGCAGAGGCCATTTCGATTTGTGGGCAGTGACCGAAATCTTCTGGATAAATGCGTTCGCAGGTGGGAGGGAGGTTTGCGTCGAAAAACTGGCGCATTCCTTCAGGCAAGACGGCGTCTTTTTTGCCCCAGATAAACTGGATTGGAACTTTACAATTTTGTAGATCTTCGGGTTTAAAGATCATTTTGCGGACTTCGGAGTCTGGATCAGTATCGTACTCAAGCATCGATTTAATGAGCGAATGAAATGCGCGAGTTGATGTTGAAGCAAGAATTGCCGGCGATAAAAGATCAAATTTTAGCGAATGTTTTACAAAAATCGCGTGCAAAATCTGTTTCGCTTCAGAGATATTTTTAGGCAGAAAACGCGCGAGTACGTCGTACGCAGAAGTGGGGAAAGGGGCGCCAGCGGGCGAAATAAGGATAGCTTTATCGATTAAAGTCGGGTGATCCATGGCAATTTTCATTGCAAACGCGCCCCCGAGTGAATTGCCAATGAGAATCGTTCGTTCGCCAGGCTCGATCTCGCGAATGAGCAAGTCGCGTGCGCTCTCGTAGACTTCTTTAAAGCTAAGGGGTGCATCAGCTCTGGAAAGTCCGTGTCCCAGCAGATCAAAAACAATGAAGCGGGACGCGCGATTTTGTAATTCGTGGATCAGAGGATTCCATGTAATGCTGGTTGCTGCAAGTCCGTGGATGAAGGTGATTGCAGGTCCATGAGGATTCTTGCCTTTGATGTGAGAAACGTAAACGAGTTTATTTTGAATGTGACGGAAGCCAAAGGGAATTAATTTCATTTGGAGTATCTAAAAAAAAAGGGAACGCAGAGAATGCGTTCCCGAATATACGAAATGGGATAAGGCGAGATTAAAAAAGATTAATCTTGATCATCCTCTTCTTCGAGTTCGTCTTCGTCTTCATCAGTGAAGCGCATCACGACGGGGAGTTTGCTATTGATGGCTTCGTCAACGCGAGCGCTGAGGATATACCAAGCAATTTTAGCTTCGCGGAGACGATCATCGCCATCGAATTCTTCATTTTCGATATCGTCGAGGGTGAGTCCAGATTTAAGGGAAAGGACTTTGCCGAGATCGTCGAGTTCGCGGCGGATAGCGGGGAGGGAGGCAACGTCGATATTGTCTTGGTCGTCTTCGCAGCAGCAATCTTCGTCACCGCAACCGCAGGAGCATTCTTCGTCTTCACAGCAGCAATCGTCATCGTTACCGATTTCGACGACCTGTTTGAAATCGGGGGGAATGATGAAGGATTCCATACTACGGCCGAGCCAGAGAAGCTGTGGGAAGCGTTTGATATCATTTTCGTCTGCATATTCGGCGAAATCTTGGAAGATATCGGGATCGACGGCACCATCGAGATCGATGGAGAGGTCGTCGATAGATTTGCCCATTTCGAGAACTGCAGCTACGGCCTGAAGCGCGTCAAATTGTACATCCGAGAATCCTGCGACATCGATTTCGTCGTTACCGTCAGTGGAGACGGAATCAGGCTCGTCCCAAGTAATGTCCGCGTTAAAGAGTTCGGACAGTTCTTTTTGAAGCTGAGATACGTTTTCAGCACCTTCGGCTGCATCTTCTTCAGTCCAGTATTCTTTGAGCGGCATAACATATAATTCGTACATCTTTCACCTCACATGAGAAAAGAAAAAGTTTCTCTGGCCGACCGGCGCAGATACGCCCAAAATTTTACTCCATTTTTGCAATAAATTGCAAGGTCTATTGTAGAAATCGTGACGTCTCCTGCTTACATTTAAAGAAACTTAAACTTGTCGTAGCGTTGTTGCAGGACACTTTCAGTACAAAAAAATCAGTAATGCTCTTGACGCTCAGTCGTATGTGTTTAACTTCCTCGGTTCGTTGTGAGGGACTGAATTTCAGCCTCTCGTAAATGGTGTCAGTTCATTGCGGCAAAGGTTAGTCGCACTAAATAAAAATATTAGAGGAGTATCCGTTATGAAAATTCGTCCGCTTCAGGATCGTGTTTTGGTTAAACGTGTTGAGAGTGTTACGCGCAGTGCAGGTGGTATTATTATTCCTGACACAGCAAAAGAAAAACCCTTCGAAGGCATTGTCATTGCCGTTGGCGCTGGCAAACGTAATGACGCTGGCGAACTCATCGCTTTGGATGTCAAAGAAGGGGATCGCGTTCTCTTCGGAAAATATGCTGGTAGCGAGATCAAGGTCGATGGCGAAGATCATATGATCCTTAAAGAATCTGATATCCTCGGTATCCTTGAATAATTAGGCGGTTAGAACGCGTTCTAACGGGCGCGGTAGATGATAGCCACTCTCTGAATTTATATATTCGTCTTCTTTATATAAAAGGCTTTATATCATGGCAGCAAAAGACATTATTTTTGAATCCCAGGCCCGCAAAAAAATTCTCAAAGGCGTGAACCAAATCGCTGATTGCGTCAAAGTTACGCTTGGTCCTAAGGGACGTAACGTCGTCATTCAGAAATCTTACGGCTCTCCGCTCATCACCAAAGACGGCGTCAGCGTTGCTAAAGAAATCGATCTTGATGACAAATTCGAAAACATGGGCGCTCAGATGGTCCGCGAAGTCGCTTCTAAGACCAACGATATCGCCGGTGATGGTACGACAACAGCTACCGTCCTCGCCCAGGCTATCTTCACCGAAGGCGTCAAATTCGTCATCGCCGGTCAGAGTCCCATGAGCATTAAACGCGGTATCGATAAATCCGTCGAAGCTGTCGTCGCTGAGCTAAAAAAAATTGCCCGTCCTACAAAATCGGATCAAGAAATCGAACAAGTTGGTACCATTTCTGCCAACTCCGATAAAGAAGTTGGCGAAATCCTCGCTCGCGCTATGAAAGAAGTCGGCAAAGACGGCGTCATCACGGTCGAAGAAGCAAAAGGCCTTCAGACAGAACTTAAAGTCGTCGAAGGTATGCAGTTCGATCGCGGTTACCTCTCGCCCTATTTCGTCACCAATGCAGATCGTATGCAAGTCGAATACGATAAGCCGAAAATTCTCATCTATGACAAGAAAATCTCCAGCATGAACGAGATCCTTCCGATCCTCGAAAAAGTCGCTGGTCAGAGTCGCCCGCTCCTCATCATCGCCGAAGATATCGATGGTGAAGCGCTTGCAACACTCGTCGTCAATCGTATGCGCGGTTCGCTCCAGATTGTCGCTGTCAAAGCTCCTGCTTTCGGCGATCGTCGCAAAGCTATGCTCGAAGATATCGCTGCTCTCACCGGCGGCCGCGTGATTACCGCTGACCTCGGCATGAAGCTTGAGGATGCTCGCGTCGAAGATCTCGGCGAATGCGAACGCATCTGCATCGACAAAGACACAACCACTATCGTGAATGGTTGCGGCAAAACTGAAGATATTCAGGACCGTGTCATGCAGATCCGCGCTGAAATCTCCGAAGCTAAATCCGACTATGACCGCGAAAAACTCCAGGAACGTCTCGCGAAACTCGTCGGCGGCGTTGCTGTCGTTCAGGTCGGTGCTGCGACGGAAGTCGAAATGAAAGAGAAAAAAGCTCGCGTTGAAGATGCCCTTAATGCTACCCGAGCTGCTGTTGAAGAAGGTATCGTTCCTGGTGGTGGCGTTGCGCTCGTCCGCGCTCAGCGCGTTCTCGATGACCTTAAACTCCCCGAAGATGAACAGTTCAGTGTTCAGATTGTTCGCCGAGCTCTCGAAGAACCGATTCGCATGATCGCTGAAAATGCCGGCGTTGATGGCTCCATCGTCGTTCAAAAAGTTCGCGAAGGCAAAGATGGCTTCGGCTATAATGCAGCCAACGATTCTTACGAAGATCTCCTCGAAACGGGCGTTATCGATCCTGTCAAGGTCACGCGTTCGGCTCTCCAGTACGCTGCTTCGATCGCTGGCCTTCTCCTCACGACCGATGCCATGATCGCAGAAGTTCCTAAAGAAGAAAAAGCGCCTGCAATGCCCGCCGGCGGCGGTATGGGCGGTATGGGCTTCTAAGCCGCTTCTGTCGTTTAATTCTGCCGTTTTGAAACGCAGTGCTATGCTGCGTTTCATGCGGCTTTTTTTGATTTTTGGATATCCATGATGACTACAGAAAATATTACTGCCCCCGAATCTTTAGATCATGTCGAAAAAGACTGCGTCGTCTCTTTTATTTTTGTGATGAGCGATGACGAAGGCGAAGTCCTCGACAACGCTTCATACGATAACCCCGCACGCTATCTCCACGGCCATGGCGGCATTCTGCGCGGCCTCGAAAAAGCCCTCGATGGCAAAAAAGTTGATGAGCTCTTTCACTGTGATGTGACGCCTGAAGATGCTTATGGCGAACGTGAAGGCGAACCGCAGGCTGTGCCTAAATCTATTTTCCCCGAAGGTACTGCTTTTCGCATCGGTGCAGGTATGATGGCTAAATCCGAAGATGGAAAACCTTTCCCGCTTTGGATCGTTCGTATCGATGACGATAACGTGTACGTTGATGGCAATCATCCACTCGCTGGCAAAACCCTTCACTTCGACGTTCAGGTCATTGGCGTTCGCCGTGGCACCGAAGACGAAATCAAAGATGGTCGCGCACATAACGGCTGCAATCTTTGTAAACCGTAAGTCGATCGTCGCGATTTGATTGCTCTTATACATTAATACGCCGCGTGATTGCGGCGTTTTTTGTATAAATTATATACTTTGCTTGAAATAAAATTGTATAATATATAATTAAAACAAAGTATTGTAGATATACTTTGATGTGCGTATATTTTTTGAGGGGGAAGTCGGTAGATTATCGTTTCAAATGCATAAAAATGAAGAAGGACCGCATCAATCCGGTGTATGATGATTTTGCGTAACTACACATACGGAGGTTTGATGCGATCATTTGCTCATTTTACGTTAAACGAA
>JAZRWH010000011.1:0-3323 GCA_045599585.1 Myxococcota bacterium | reverse complement strand
TCAAGAAGTTCTGTCCTATTTATTACTCTCGCCATTGGTTCCTCCTGTCTCGATGAGAGTTTCAGCAAATTCATCTTACCGGAATTCCAATGGCTTTTTTAGTTTTTTCGATTTTGCGAACTCGTGTGGACGCTATCAAATAATTTATATTACACATCGTTTAATCACACACATGTGTTCTTTTGTATTCCTAGAACCTTGCGAAAGGCTTCTTCATGAGCCGTTGCCTGAGTGCTTCTGAAGGCATTACACAGCTTTCGAAACACTCTCCAAATTTTTGCTCTGTATTAATTAGCTTATTGAGCTCATGGATCATCATCGATTTATCGACATAAATCTGCGAGTTTATCCCCTGTCTCAACAACGCTTCACTTGGATTGACATCCATTCCCATCGCCATACCTCCATCGAACGACTCACGCTGCTTACGCAAATCACAAACGTTTTAGCATAAGAGTACATCAATGGCGAGTGTGTGCGCACCTATTGTATGGTCGTTGTACACAACGACCATACAATACGGCGACGACTGGAATTGGGCTATTTCATCCACGATGCTGCGTTACGCAGCCACGTGGATGAAATACGCCCTTTTGCGCTCCGCGCCTTGGTGCGCCGTTGCATGCTGCGACGTTAAATACTCAATTATTTTTCAAAACAATTTTTTTTCATCTTGACGGGATAAGGTTTTTTTATGTAAAAATGCCTTTTACATACGTGTAAAAGGTATAATTATTTGTGTATAAGGTGACATTATGATGGATAAACAAGAACTTGAACAGCATATTTGCCAGGCAAAAGATAATCTTCGAAGGGAGCTTCCACGATTAATATCATGTATAAAATATCTAAGAGAATTAAAAGATTCTAAAACTTTAGATATAAAAAATAGTATGCCTGACAATGAACACCTTACAAGAGATCAATTAATCAATCCTGTCCTACGCGCATTAGGTTATCGCATGGAGTATAGCGATATCGATGATCCCAAGTTGGATGTTTGGGTTGAAGTTGGTTTAGATAATACAGATACATCAAGAGTGGATTACGCTATATATCTTGATAAATATCCCCGAATGATTATTGAGGCAAAAGCCCTGAGATTATCATCAAATGCTACGAAGCAATCCTTATTAAAGTTTCAACTACTTGCGAATACTACGCCTATCTTATAAAAGATAAGTGTTAGTTTAAACACCCAACAAATATTAATCATTTTACTTAGGTGTATTATTCATACAACTATATTTTTTGGAGAAACCATATAAAATTACAAAACAAACACATTTTAACTGTCTGCAACGCGAAATGTGTAGATCTAAATCTGTCAAACTACCCACTGATCTGTGAATGCTAAATGATTATTAATCGTCCTATTTCAAAAACATAGAATTCAATAGTATATCAGAATATATAATTAATATTGTTATTCATCCCCCAAAAGGAAGTTTACTTATATGAAAATTACATCTATTCCTTATTTTTCAGTTCTCATTGCAACCATTGCACTTTCGCAATCATGTGCTGACACGGGTCAGACAGAGAAAAATGTAACTACCGTGATTACATCCTCTTTTGCCGGAGCAGAAGGAAACTGCACCAATGGTGGTATTAAACTTGAGATCTCCCGCGATGGTGAAGTTCAGCCCGCTCAGACACAATACATCTGCCATGGTGATAATGGTGCAAACGGCACGAATGGACAGAATTCCAGTATTCAGACGACAACATTCACCGACGCCCAAGGCAGCTGCACTCATGGCGGAGTGAAAGTCGATGTACTCATCGACGGCGTGATTCAGGCTGATCAGACGAAATACATTTGCAACAGTGTGAATGGGCAAGACGGTAACGATGGCCAAAATGGCCACAGCGCACTTGTTAACACGTCCAACGAAGTTGGTACAAACTGCCCCAATGGCGGCTCGCGCATCGACTTTGGGTTGGATGCCAACGACAACGGTACGCTCGATACATCTGAAATTCTCAATACACGTTACATCTGCAATGGAGCGAATGGCTCGGATAGTCATGACGGGCAAGACGGCTCGAATGGTAAAAACGCCAACATTCAGACGACGGCATTCACCGGCGCACAGGGCTCATGCACCAATGGCGGCGTGAAAGTCGACGTACTCATCGACGGCGTAGTTCAAGCCAACCAAACGCAGTACATCTGCAATGGTGCAAACGGACAAGACGGGCAAAATGGTCAAGACGGGCAAAACGGCTCGGATGGTATGAACGCCAGCATTCAGACGACGGCATTCAGCGGTGCACAGGGCAACTGCACTAACGGCGGCGTGAAGGTCGACGTGCTCATCAACGGCGTAGTCCAAGCCAACCAAACGCAGTACATCTGCAATGGTGCAAATGGCGCAGACGGACAAACAGGAGAAGGTAATTGCTCAATAACCCAGGCTACATGTAAGGCTTTCAAACTAGCTTTTGATAAAGACATTTGTCAATGTACTGATCATATTACCTTCGGCAACTACGAACAAGATAACGTTACCACCAATGGCAAAGAGCCAATAACCTGGCGAATCCTCGACATGAATGCAGCAGGTCAGTATCTCATCATTAGCGAAAAAACGCTCGATGCACAACCATACAACACAACTCTGATTTCCATCACCTGGGAGAAGAGTACGATTCGCTCATGGCTCAATGGCTATGATGCAAGTGAAAACTACGTGGGAACAGATTTCACGACGAATAACTTCATCGACACGGCCTTTACGGCAGAAGAGAAGGCTAAAATCGTCGCCTCCAATGTCCCAGCGCATGCCCACCCGACTTATAGCAACGTAAATCCAGGATCCGCAACAATCGACAAGCTCTTCCTGCTCAGCGTTATCGAAGTCAAGACCTACTTCCAAAACACTGAAGATTATATATCTAATGCAACACCTTATGCAGTTAATAATAATGTTTCTCACGTAAAACCATGCACAAATGTTAAATGCGAAACTGACTGGTGGCTCCGGACGCCGCGCAGTGATAATCGATACGCGGAGTTCGTCATGTATTCCGGCGAGCTTGGAAACCAAAACATCACCGTCAGCCACGTGATGATGGGCGTCCGTCCCGCTTTATGGGTGAATCTTTAATCAGTAATTTTTAAATCACCAAACCTCACCCATCTGAACGCGTCCCGAAAGGCGCGTTTAATATCGACGCCCCCATTTGTTGTAGAGACGCAAAATTTTGCGTCTCTACAACAATAAATTTTGCGTCTCTACAACAATAAATTTTGCGTCTCTACAACAATAAATTTTGCGTCTCTACAACAATAAATTTTGCGTCTCTACAACAATAAA
>JAZRWH010000010.1:0-19463 GCA_045599585.1 Myxococcota bacterium | reverse complement strand
TGTAGCACTTCCCTTTCGTTTAACGTAAAATGAGCAAATGATCGCATCAAACCTCCGTATGTGTAGTTACGCAAAATCATCATACACCGGATTGATGCGGTCCTTCTTCATTTTTATGCATTTGAAACGATAATCTACCGCCTTCCCCTGAGCGTCTATCGCCTTTGGCGATACGCCGCTACCCCTTCTGGCTTGTGACGCATTGAATCGATGTATTTGCGGCAACGCTTTTTAAGCGTTGGCGTTGGCGTTGTGTTCAAGCAAATTCATTGTCAAAAAGCGTTATGCAGCGTATTTGCGCGTATGACACGGTGGCCTGCTATGGATGTTGGTCCGCAGCCCGCGCAGAGTCGGCCGTATTTGCGTAGCGAATAGGCCGACTGCGAAGCCGTATTGGCCGAAAGGCCAATAGGCGAAGCATACAAAACATACAAAGTCATAGAAACAACGCATGAAATTTTGGAAAAGAGGATCAGAAGAGCGCGATAGCACATCAGCACAGCGCGAGCGGAACACATTTTGGACGTATGTCACGATGTTTGGAACGCTGTGGGGCGGTTTGGAACTGACGTTGGGGACGTTTTTGCACGTTTTGCGCGTACCCAAAGCCGGGTTAATCATGACGGTGCTCAGCTGTATTTTGATGATTGCGTTGCGCGTGCTGTATCCCAAGCGTGGTGCGACGTTGGGGGCAGCAATCATAGCGTCGTGTATCAAGTGCCTGTCACCTGGCGGGATTATTTTGGGGCCTGTGGTCGGTATTATAAGCGAAGCGGCCATGCTCGAACTGGGGTTATTGATCTCGTCTAGTTCCCCTATTACGGCGATTTTGGCGGGTATTTTGGCTGTTTTTTCGTGCCAATTGCAGTCGCTGTTTAAGATGTGGATTTATTATGGCAATGACTTTTTTTATGCGATTCTTAAGGTTGCTGAGAAGTTTTTCAACGTAAAGAGTACAGCTGTCATTGCGTTGAGTCTTCTTGGTGGGCTGTTGAGCATTTTGGCAGCGCTTGGCGGCGTCGCAGGCATTGTCGGATGGATTTGGGGACGTCGCGTCGTACATCGTTTGGAATCTGATAAAACGTCGACGAGTCTTCCTGCCGCGGAGAGCGTTGATCCTGCGTATGCGGATACGCTGAACGAGCCCAACCGAGGGGCAACGTTGGATTCGTATCGTCCCAAGGCAAAGCGAGATCCGAAAGACACGGCTCAGGTTGTTAAAACGCGGTTGATATGTCTTCCTTTTGCGATTTTAGCGATCGGCATTCAGTTTGTGGCGTACGGCAGTTTTAAGGGGATGTACCCGGTTTTGACGGCGCTCGGTATATGGCTGGTTGTGTTGGCGATTTGGGCGCGACCTGTGTTGAAGGCAATTTGGTGGCCGAAGTTTTGGATTTTGACAGCCGTGGTGAGTTTTGTGGCTGGATGTATTTTGGCCTGTGAGTTTGTTGATGTACCGCAAGTGATGGACGCTGGGGGGCATGTCGCAGATTTAGTCAATGCGAAGGGAGGCGTTATATCAACGTCAGCCGAGGCGCATGGATTGCAAATTTTAGGCTTAAAGTTTCATCTTTTGTTGGCGTTGAACGCAACGTTGAGCATGATGGCGCGTGGTGCCTTTGTTTTTTCGTTGGTCTCGTGGGCCACGCGATGTATTCGTACGACAGAATTTTACTCAATATGTAATAAATTGCATATTCCTGAGTTAGGTCAAAGTTTGAATTTGGCGTACGAAATTCTGCCGACGTGGCTGGATCGGTTTAACGATATGTTGAGAACGCGGCCATCTGGCGTACGTGCTACCCTCAAATACATTCGCACGTCAGCCTTTGAAGTTTTGGTACAGGCGAGTCATGAAGCCGAAAACAGAATTATGGCTGATTCTCAGCGGCTGAATGACGATAAACATTAAAGAGTTCGAAGACGGTTTTAAAGGCGCGTTCTTTGTCTTCAGGCTCAAGGTAACGCGCATCGAGCATGAGTGTGTAAGGGCCTGAAAAGGCGTTTTGTTGCGTCATTGCGTCAATATCTTGTTCGGTTTTCGCGAGATCGAGGTACAGGCCGACAGGGCGTGCATCGTTGTCATTAGATGATAGGATGCCGGCTGAGATTTTGGGTGATCCTTCAAAGAGGCAGACTTTGTAACCGGGATCCGTGGTGTAACGCGGTTGTTCACCAGCAGCCGGGCCTGCCTGTGCAGGTTTGCAAGCTCCGAATTCTTTAGGAAAAGCCTGGTTTTGGGCGTCTTTCGAAGCCGTCATTTTAAAGTAGACCGAGGGTACTTCGCCCGAATCGATACAGCCAAATTCGAGGTCTTCGTAAGGATAGGCGAGTGAGCAGTGGACGAGTTGACCGACGACGGTGTTGTGTGGAGCACAGATGCCGGATCCCGTGAGGGCTGAATTGATGAGCGGGCAGTCGATGCGCGTTATGCCGATAAAACTGTAGTCGAGCAGGTCGATATTATCAAAAGCGTAGTTGTCCTGAGCGAGGATTTGGCTTTCGGGTGGGCGTGTTGGTGGAACGATGACATCACATGCAGTCAAGCCGGAGAGGCACAGCGTTAGACACAGCACTGTGCAGAGACTAATCGCTGTTTTAGGGGAGGATAACATGCGCTTATAAAGATTGAACGAAGACATAATAAATCGATTGTACGATTGAGCGTTTGTCGATACTGACTGATTTAGTTTGCTTGACCGCGGAGTTTGCGGAGGCTGATGCCAAGTTGATTAAAGCGAATGACGATCTTGTGCCGCATTTTGTCGGAATCTTCGCCAAACAGGTTGCGTGCGAGCGTTGACATATCGCCCTCAGCTTTTTCATATTCGTGGCACAAAAAGGCGCGTTCAAGTTTTTGACGCATATCTGGAAAATCGTCGTAGGGGCCGGATGGCAGCCACGACGATTGTACTGTTGCGGATGTGCCAGGTGCAACGTCGGCAGCTTTGGTAATTGCGCCCAAAAGCGAAAGCGCAAAATAGTGATCGATCTCGAGCACAGTTGAAAGTGCCTGACTTTGCTGGCAATCATACATGGTTTTCATAAAAAGCGCGTCAAGGATCGTTTCGAGTTCTCTCGTATTGCCAGGCCAAGAGTATTTGAGAAAAAGCTCACGCGTTGCTTGCGGAAATCGAATGGTCAGTTTGCCGTTTGATTTGACTGTGTCTCCAAACTCAACCTGGACGTCAGGTGAAATGTGGCAGCGTTCAGCGTATGTCGAGACGTAAGGCTTCATTTCTTCACTGTTCGCGAGTTTGGCGATGAGTGTCTTGACGAGTGCGCCGAGGTCTTCTCGGCGTTCGTTCAACGTTGGGAGGACGATGGCCAGGGCCGGAGCAAGACGCATGTATAAATCGAAGCGAAACCGCCCAGCTTCAACTTCTTTCGCGAGGTCGAGGTGCGTCGCGGCAACGACTTTGACGTCGACACGATGGCGTGTGGTGAAAGGCGCACCGACGCGTTTGACCATCTTGTCATTCAAAAAGAGCAGGAGTTTTTTTTGGTTTTCTTGCGATAGATTGCCGATTTCGTCGAGAAAGAGGATGCCGCCCTGAGCTTCTTCGATAAGGCCAGGACGGTCTCGATCAGCGCCCGAAAAGGAGCCTTTGGTGTGGCCGAAAAGTTCACTCTCAACGAGGTTTTCTGGGACTGCAGAAAGATCGATTGTTACAAGAGGATGTCGCTGACTATTTGGATAAATGACGTTTTCAACGATGAAACTTTTACCTGCACCGCTAGGCCCTGTAATGAGAACAGTTCTTGGTCCAAAACTAACGAGTTCAGCCTGTCTACGGACTGCCTGCATTTTGCTGGATGTTCCCCAAAAAAAGTGCGTACTGTCGTTTGGCGTATGCGATTGGCTCATGACGCCTTCCATACGTGCTGCGAGTACGTCCAAACTGTTGTCGTTGTCGACGAATTGGAGTCCCTCCATGCCCTCGAGCAAAAGGTTTGCACCTTCGGGCAGGCTGGATCGTGCCGTCATGAGAATGATTGGAATCTTCGAAAAATCATTATCTCGTTTAAGTGCCCTGGCAATAATCAATCCCTGCAGGGCTTTGACGTGTTCTTCATCATTTAGTGACGGTATATCTGGCAGCCAGAGCAGTTCGCTCACGTCGAGCGTATCAAACCGCACGTCCATGAGGAGCAGATCGACGGTTTTGTGGTGTTCATGTTCGTATCGGAGTGTCTTTTGTAGATCCATCCAAGTGTGGGCGCATTTATGAACGCAGTGTTCTTGATTTGGGCAGATTTCACACAGCGTATTATTTCGGCATGAAGTGATCCAATCGAAGTTCGTGTTGAGCGACGGGTGGGCCATCAGACGTTCTACAGAGATGAGTTGGTCATCGACGACGAGGACGCGAAACTTGTCCTGTTTGGGTTCGATTGGTTTTGCGGATGTTGTTTTGTCGTCAGTCAGGCCATCCAGGCCCATAAACTGAAACATCGCGAGCGTGTCGTCATCTAAAACGATTGTGTCACTTGGCGTTGTAGATCGTGTGTTGGTGTCAGGCTGCAGCTCCGAGTGTTGTTTGATGTTTGCCAGTGTGCAAAGGTCTTCTATTTTTCGCACAGCATCTGCGGCCGCGACAAGCGCGCGTTGTGCATCCAGCGGAATCACCGGAGATTTTGTTTTTGTCAGTGCGCGAATTTCAGGTTCTATACTTTTAAGAATGATGCAATTGTCGTTCAGCGTGTTTAGAAGATTGTCGAACTCCTGCAGAAATAATGGACTTTTTCTTATTTTAAAATTCCATATTTCAGACATTGCGCAAAATCCAGAATTCTGTTCAAAAATTCTGTGAATGAGGACGCGCAGTTGAGGAATGGAGATTGCTGCATGAGGCTCCGGAATATCAAGATTTTTTATGAGATCGTGGTGCAGTCTGCGCGCGAGTTCGGGGTAAGAATTCATAACAAGGGTCTCGGATGTTTTAATTTTGGGGGAGGGGAAAGCCTTCCCCTGAGCGGCTATTGGCAAGCCAATACGCCGCTACCCCTTCTAGCCTGCGGCGCAGTGACCTCATACAAAGAGGGACATGAAGCAAGCAAGAGATATGTAGGGGGTTGTGTGTATATATTTTTTTTACGGTTTTTGGCGTAAGAAGGCACAATATGCGATAAATACAGTAATTTAGGTTTATGAGATTTTGCCCAAAAAGTGGGAGCAAAATCACGTTTGGAATAAGCCTATCGCAAAAAAAAACAAACTCGAATTTGAAGAGGATACGCATGAAACGACGACGCTGGCCACGTGAATTGGCTTTCGTTATCAGTATGCTCGGCATCTTAAGCCCAGTAACCGCCATTGCAGATGGATCTGTTCCACAGTTTAGTTGTCAGCCGGAGTCTGGCTTTTGGCACAAGGAAGCTGGACATGCTGTGTTGTATGGAGCCATTTGTAAACGCGATCAGGAGGAAGGAATTTATCGGATCGATTTTGACCCCTCTGGTGTAAAATATACGTTTGCACCGGGCGTTTCTCCTAAAGCAGGTGCGCTTCATACTATTGCAGAAATATCGGACACGCTGTTTTATACAGATGACGAGAATGTATATGCTGTTTCACGCGATACATTCAAAGTAACTTGGATGCAGCCTTGGAAGAATGCGGTTAAGCTTCCCCCCTCATCAGACTCGCGTTTATTAGGGCTGATTGTCGATGAAATCGACGATCAAGGTGAGCTGCTTTCACTTTTGAAGATTTTAACGGTTGAGAATGGTCGAGTTGCTGAAAAATTAACTGCGCGTCTCAACATGTCTCAGCATCTTGATTTTGTGTGGCAGAAAGATCGTCTTGTCAGCATTGAGGAGCATCAACTGGTCTGGTGGCCACGTCAGGGAACGGCTTTTGAGCCTTCGGAAACGATTGCTTTATCTCAGCCATTAAAAAATCGAGAAGATTGTCAAATCGATGAAAATGGCATGTTGGTTGTAGATCGAGAAAGTAATAAGATAGTTTATTATCGTTTTGATACTGGAAACAGACTTCAAGCGCATTTAAATGCAACTGCAACAGTGCGCGGTAACGGCGGCAGTATGACCCGTTCTATGGGCGTTACCTCTGATCTAAATATTGTGCGTGTCGTTGCCCGAATGGGGAACACGCTACAAAATCGATACGAAGCTAAGTATTGGCGTGTCAAAGAAGATGTGCCGATGATCTTGGCTGATGGTGAAACGTTGGTTTTAGACGGGGCTGATGACCATCGTTCACAGTCGGTTGATACGAGTGCTATGACGTGGAAGCGTATGGCGTTAATGGAGTATCGTTCTCCAGGAAGACTTGCAGATCTAAAGGATAATACGCTGACCACGATCCACGATAGTGGCGACAATGTCTTAGTGCGTTGGAATGTCGTGACGGGGCAGCCAATATCATTCCTTCCAGCCAGTGCACTAGATGCCATTGGTGGGCGCGAACGTTGGCCTAAAATAGAGCGTTTAACGCGCATTGATTCTGCGCCCAAATACATGTTGCTGGAACTGAATCGTCCCACCGAAACGAATCCGTATTTGGCGTTTGTCATTTTAGATCTTGAGAGCATGAAGCTCGTTCCCGAAGGTAAAGTCTTTCAATCACATTATAACGGCAAAGGGCTTCCTGAATCTGTTCATCTTAACGAAGATGGCTTTACTGTAGCTGAATCCACGAATGGAGTCGCTTGGTACTTATTTGGTGACCGGATTACGTCTCAAAAGTTAAGTGAAGTTCCTGCGGAACCAGCTGTAGAGCGTTTGTCTGCTTTTGAAAAATGGTATGGCTATTGTTACGGTGATGAGCAATGTGTTTTACCCTTTATGTCTGAGTCGGTAGGACGTGAATCAGATCAGTCTGCACGTGGGGCAGCTTGGATGCCTTCACTCGTTTCAACCCGAGATCACCAGCCGCCAATTTGGGCATGGCTCGTTTCTATTTTTTCGCTATGCATGTTGCTTTTCGTCATCGTATGGCGAAACGGCATCTTTGCTAAATCGCAACTCCGTCCCAGTGATACATCGGATGCTTCACCGTTTATTTCTACGACGTTTGAAATTTTTGACCAAAAAAATAGACGTTTTGTAACAGATCGGGATAGACACTCCTTCTTGGCTCCGGGAATTACATCTCAAACGTGGTTCAGAGTCGTGCTTAGTGTTGCGATTGGCCTGGGTATCAGTCTAGGTGTTGCTTATCGATTTTTCTCTGATGACACGGCAAAAGTGTTTTTCGCGTGGTTAGGAATTTTGTCGATGCCAGTGATTGCAACCGTTTGGACGATCTCTTCATGGTCCTACTGGAATCGGCGTTATCTACTTCGTTTTGGACGTTTTGTAGAAGGGGAATGGTTGAATTGCGCCAAACCGAATCAATCAATTGCCTATACCGCTGAAGACGGGAATACGTTTGAACTCTCGCGTTATCAATGGAAACGTGTCGACTTTGTTCCGATTGTTCTTTACGATCCAGCGCGTCCGCAATTTGCTGTCCAATATACGGGGGATACTTCTTACGCGCTCGGCGATAAGATGGATCGAAGCAATGAGAAAAAGTCTTCTTGCAGTTTTGATTTAGCCAGACTAGCTATCATAACGTTGATTTTAGGCGGATGTACTGCTGCTGCATTGTGTCTGTTTAAGTCTACTTATCCAGATCCCCTTAGCGTTTGGGAACTTGATACATTATCGGAAAATTCCCAATCATTCATTACTGCTTGCCTCGGAGAATGTACGGAAGAAGCGTGTTTTAAACAGTGCCAAAATCGTCAGATGCGCCTCGTTTATGAAAATGCAGGCTTCAACCTTTCTTCAGATCCAGATATTACGCCGGATATGTTTCTCAAAAATGCGCACTCTGCTATGACTAAGACGCGAAGCATTATGATGAGTGAAGGAAACTCTTGTCACGAAAAGGCCGAGTCTATTCAGGCTGTTGCACTGATGCCAGAATCTTTAAGTCACGCTTTTTGGAATGTTTACGGACAGAGTGATGCTTATCAGGTGTCACGCATTGAAATTGAACACAAAGAAATGCTAAGCGATGTACGCTATTTTCAGGACTTATGCGATGCTGAAGGCGCCTGTGCACGTGATTCGCAGAATTGTCCTGTTGTGCCTCAATGCAATGGTAGCGTAACAATGCTCAAAACACAGCTTTGCAATTTTGCTCGTGAGTTAAAAATTCCAGCAATAGATGAGTAGCGTTTTGGCGTTTAAAACAATAAACGGGGGCAAACTGGTATTGCTCTGTGGCTTTAAAAACGCTGTACAGTAAAAGTATTAAGAACGTGGCTATGAATAAAATTCGATACATCATGACTATTTGCGGGATTGTCGCTGCTTGTTTGGCCTCTGTTTGTGCCTGCAAAGTGAATCAATCAGAGTCTTCTAACCAGAGTAAGGGGCAGTCCCAAGATAATCAAAACGACAACGTTACTGCGGCTCAGCAAAACGCGCGCGATGCTGTGGTCGTGGTTCATTCTGATAACTTTGACGTTACACTGGGCGACTATCGTAGGTGCGTCGCTGTTCATGCTTTGGAGGGTCGCGTTTTTTCTAAAAGAGCTCTGGCAAACCCAAACTTCCAGCGTGATGAAGCTATGCGTTGCACGCAATCAAAAATTTTGCGTGAGTATGCTGAAAAGAACAATGTCCATCCTACGTCCGAAGCAATCGAAGCGATGTTGAGAAAATACATTGCCAAGGCTGAGGTACAAACCGAGTACCAACTCGCCGAGAAGATTGGCTATCCTGTAGAAAAACTTAGAATGATCGTTGAAGACGCGATGCGCTTACATACACTTCAGGCGTACTTTGTGCATCAGCTGTCTTACGATGCGCAAAAAAAGATGTTTAAGACGGATTATCGTCGCTACAGCGTAGATTGGTTGACCTTTAATAATGAGGTCTCTGACGAGATTACTCATAAGTATATGAATGAACATTCGGATGAGCTGGCTGCCGTTTATGCACAGAATAAACGTAAGTTCATGTCTTTGCCGAAAGCTGAGTTTATTCGCTTTGCGTTTCCCCTCAATGGCGATGAACTAAACGATGGATTGGCTTTTCAGGATGCGAATAAACTCAAGGTTGAGGCTGTTCGAAATGGCGAAGCTGCAGCGATCGCATTTTGCGAAAAACATGAAGAATGTAAGGTCTCAAATGGACCTGAACAGTTATATATTGCAGAAAGAACCGAGGAGAATAAATGGGCTTTCCGTTCTCCAATCGGAACTGTCTCGGATGTTCAAAAAGAAGATCGTAGCTGCGAAGTCCTTATCCTTAAAAATATTATACCTCCCAAAGAACCCGATATGAAGAATGAAGAGACTCGATTTGGGATAGCTAAAAAGCTTTTATCAGATAAGGTGCCCGATGAGAGAATACTGATTGCGTTAAAAGATAAGCTTGTTCAGCCTGATGTCGATGTTCGTTCTGTCACCAAAGGATTAGGGGGGCTCTATCGATTTGTAGAAAATGCTCGTTTTATGGATTTAACAAACGAAGACAAGATTCCAAGTAAGATTGTAAGAGAGGCTTTAAAAACGCTGACAGATAAAGATGTTATGCTGTTTTCTGATCCGCTTGTTGAAAATTCTAAAATCCAGATTTTCCGTGCGCGTAGCGTTATTGAGCCTAAAGACGAAGACTTTGATGCAAAAAAAGACGAGTGGATTGAACAAAAGTCAAATGATGCGGCCTATAGCCTTGTCATGGATTGGCTTGAGGAAAATACACCCAAAATGACTGCATTCAATATTCACGCGCTCGAAGACGCTTATGGCGTCCTCCAGCCCAATGGATCGATTTTGTAAAGCATCCACGCTGGCTGTTTTGTAATTTGAAATGAGTTGATACAAATCTATGAACCTCATTGCAAATGTTTGCGCTTAAATGAATTACGATGATTGAAATCAATGACAAAAAAATACTTTTTAAAAAATAGAAGTTTGTTTGCGATGATTTGCGCGTTTACGCTTATGACGTCTTCGGCTGTTGTTGCATCGCCTGCTTCCGAGGGAGAACAACTAGGGACCGTTGATTCGAGCCAGTACGCAAACGCTAAGCCTGTTGAGAACTTCAGTCTGTCTGAAAGTCGAATCGTGGGCGGCATTAGTTTTGATTCTGGGGCAAAATTGATGGATCCCGTTAAATTCGATTTTAATGGTGATGGAATCGATGACATTATTTTCGGTGCCCCAGGCATGAGCCCGCAGGGCGTAGCTAATGCTGGCTCCGTGTATGTTAAGCTTGGAAGACAGGATCAAGATCTTACAGGACGCTTGGATATGACTCTGTGGCGTTCTTATGATTACAGATTTGATGGTTCTGTCTACAATGGGTTGCTAGGGCTGAATATCGTTAATGGTGATTTTAACGGCGATGGTATTCTTGATGCAGCAATTGCAGAGCCAGGACAAAACGGTCGTATTTATGTCGTTTATGGAGGAAAGAAGCTCGAACCCGGAAATTACATGATCTTGGATGAGCGCGTTACAAACGTGTATTTTTCTGGAAACGAAAATGACACAAACCTCGGTATTCAGATGTGCGTCGCTGACTTCAATCATGATGACATCGATGATATTGCTGCATCCTATATGTCTGATACTTCTGCGTCTGCATTAGCTACACCGACAACCAATGTGGTGTTGTTGGCTATGCGTCGCAGTTGGGATAATCGATATCATAGCTTGGGTGACAAGTTATATGGCAAGACTGTGTTTTCTCGATCGATTGCTCGAAATGTTAGAGCTGTTCATACCTGTGCCGCGGGTGACTTTAATGATGACGGACTTGTCGATCTTGCTCTGGGAATGCCGCTTGACTCTTTTGATGGTTTGAAGTCTGCTGGCTCCGTTTCCGTCATTTATTATCCTTTTAAGTATTCTGGGACGACACTTAATCTGTCGGAAGTAGATCCGAAGTGGGGGATTCGTATTAAAGGATCTCAAAATGGTGCCATGTTTGGCTATAGTATGACTTCGGGGGATTATACCGGTGACGGTCGTATTGATCTGGCCGTAAGTTCGCCGGCTCGTGTGATTAAATCTGCTGATTCTGAGGGCGCTGTTTACATCTTTGATGCAGCAAAATGGCCTGCTCGCTCTGGCGTTCAGTCTGAGAATCTTAAAATATCAGGACAGGGTGGGATGTTTGGTCAGAAACTTCAAACGGATGACGTTAACGGAGATCATCGCGATGATCTCGTTGTTTCCGCTCCGTATGCAAAGGCTTTTGGGGCAAACAACGCAGGTACGCTTAATGTCTATTTCGGTGGGCCGCACTTTGTCGATTCTGTGAAAAGTGAAATGAGAGCCGATGTGCAGCTGAACGGTGACATTGGTATGAACCTCGGACTTGGCGCTGCTTTTGGCGATTTTAATGCCGACGGCAAAATGGATGCTGCGGTGCGTGCTGCACAAGATCCTAGCGGTCGAAAAAATACAGGGTCCATCGCTGTCTTTGGCGATGTTCAGCAGTCTACGCCAGATTCCCATTTGGCTGACTTTGATTTTATGACGATTGTCGCGCCTTCTCAGGGCGGTGGGCTTTCGCAGCGTATGAAACAAGTGCAGTACGCTGGAAAAACTTATGACGTTTGGTTCTCTGAAGGTGGTTTGGGAAAACGAAGCGTCATTTGTATGATGGATACCGAGAATCAGGAAAAAAATGCCCAGCTTTATATTTCTGATTCGTGCGATATTAATATTATTGGACCAGAAAATGCCCCAATCCATGACTTGATGGTGACGTCGAATGAAGATCAATCTAAATATTGGTTGACGATCGCACTTCCGTCGTTTGAGATCTCTAAATCTAAAGGCCTTGTCTCTGTTATTGAGCTGCCTCCATCGATCACCAAGCCTCTTACGCTCAATTTAACAGAAAAAACATTGTCTTCTGAAGCCGTGACCTTCGTTCTGGATCAAGATAATGGCTCCAAGCTTGGCGAAAAAATTGATTGGGTGGATCTCGTTGGCGACGGTAATCCTGAGTTGATCATCGGAGCACCAGAACGCTCGATTGAGCAAAATACCGCTGGCTCTGTCTTCATTGTTAAGGATGTTTACAGTCGCAAAAAAGGTAAATACGTACTGACTTCTGCAGCTGGTGTAACGACGATTGAAGGCATCGAAGATGAAAAATTAGGATCTAACTGGCTCGTTTTGGATTTCAATTTGGACGGCAAACTGGATATTGCAATCCTTGCTGAAAATACAAAAAACACAAATCTCGATGTGCTGGCTACGGTTTATGTGATTTATGGAGTCGGTGAGTTGACCGACAAAGAATATACAGCAACAAGTCCCGAAATCGCTCCGCTTAAGGTCATTGCACCGATGTCAAAAGCTGGGCTAAAAATAATTGAGCAAAACGTCGATCTTAATAGAGATGGATACAATGATCTTTTGCTTTTGAGCCCGGATTATCGTGCAGGCCTTCAAAGACAAGGGGCTATTTACGCGCTTTATGCATCTACTGAACGAAAAAGCGGTTCTCTCTCCCTTGCAAATAGCGCTCTTGTGAATTTTTCTCTCGTTTCAAATCGAAATGAAAGAATCACTGATTATCGCTTTGTGCGTCACAATGGCGAACTTCAGATGTTTGTCTTGAATGATTCCATGCTTTCGAAAAAAACAACACTTCGCCGCTATGTCACAGAAGATTTGAATGTCTTCTCAGGACAGTTATCCTCCGCTTCTCTCAAACGCGTTGCCCCCGATGTGCCTCTCGCTGAAAATGCGAATTTTGTGCTTCTTTCAGATCCTGAGCTTCAAAATGATGCGCTTTGGTTGCTCTTCCCGTACGCAGGTGAATCTCAGTCCGGTCAGGGCATTGCGCATAGAGTTTCGCTGTAGGTGCCAATGACCTCTACTTAAAAAAATCCCCCTCATATTGCTATATAAATGTATAGCAGTTATCAGCAAAAGAAGCCGCCCGTCCGCGGCTTTTTTTGCATTTGTGAACGATGACTCTTATTCTATTATCAAAAACCGTTTCGTCGGGTAGCGTCGCGGGCTCCGTTCCTGCGCACCACCTTTATGGCTCGCTTAAAATTTGTTTTCAAGATTAAAGATACAAAAAAACACTAAAAATAAAATGAACAAAAAATCACATTTTTACTTGAAATCGGTTTCGTGTTTCTATAATCTGGCCACAAGAAAGCGAGCTGAGGCTTTAATTCAGCTTTAAACCGTTTGTTCGATACAAACTTGATATCCGAATAAGAGAAAGTACTAAGGATTGTTTGTCCAGTAAATTGTTTGTACTTGCATGATCCGTTCTAAATGTTCAGTGTGAACAATTTCTGCACAGACACGCCATAAAAAAAGCCGCATCCTAAGGATACGGCTTTAATAAAGATGGGGTGGGGGATGTCTCCCCCTGAGCGGCTATTGGCTTTGCCAATACGCCGCTACCCCCTCTGTCTGTGATGCGTACTTCAAATTTAGAAGCTATACTTCGCTTGAAGGAAGATATAGTTAGGACCTGTCGTTCGGTTGCCGAAGGTAGATGAATCTTCGCCAAAGTGGAAGAGACCGCCTGCAACGAGACCCATTCCCTGCCAGAAACTAAACGTTAAGCTGGGCATAAAGATTGCGCTTGGATCCGTAAGATTCATGACGAGACTTAGGCGAAGAAGCATTTGTTCCTGAACCATTTTAAAGTCGGTGTTGACCATCAAATAGTGCTTAATGTCATTGTCGCCAAATTCATCTACGAAGCCGTAGATGTACTGCATGTTCATGTAGAACCATTTCGTAAATGAGTTGTCCCAACCAACGACGATTTTCGGAAACCAACCTTTCTTGACCTGGTAGTCTTCAATGATGGCTTTTCCATCATTAATATTAATTGTGACAGGAACATCATCGTGGAATGTAAACGCAACTTCACCCCACAAGCCTACACCGCCAAGAGCGTCAAGACTCGTTGCAAAGTCAGCACCAACAACACCAACACGGGGATATTCAACAATAACATCCGTGTTACCCGTTAGAGTTTTGATACCGTTGTAACCAAAGCTACGCATGAGGTCCATAAGACCGTCACGTTCTTCATCGGTTCCACCTACGTATTGAATGTTCGCATCAACGGCGTTTTGTACGTCTTGACGGGTTGAGGTCGCTGCGACGGTAATGTATTTGGGCTGAACATTGTGGTCGTAACCATAGTAGCCCATAAAATCGATGTCGACACCCAAAAGGGTAAATCCGACACGAAGACCAACCTGCGAGTTCTTAATGTTAAAGTCAGGTTCATTGACGGTGATACTATTGTAGTTAATGACACCGCCGTACTCTTCAAAGAGCTCTTGAAGATCAATAAGATTGTACAACGTTTTCGATTTTACAAAACGACGGAATTGGTTGGGACCACCAAATGCGTATTCTGATGAATCCGGGATGAGGCCTGATCGGAATTTAGGAACCCAAACAAGTTGAATATGGAAATCACCAAATATCGTGCCGTTTTCGCCATAAACTTCCCAGTCCGGGGCGTAGATGATGTTGATCATCTCATTTGCCACACGTCGACCAAAATCTTGATAATCTTCAAGATCAAGACCGTTGATTACGCTCGTCGGATTGAACCTGTCTGCTGTACCCCAGTCTATGATCTGACGACCTAGACGGATGTCGAGACCATCTACGATAAAATCGTTGATGCGGATATAAAGCGCTTCGCTTTCAAAATAAAATGGGTCAACTTTGTTACGCGATTTTAAGGTCTCTAATTGACTTACCTCTGATTTGCCTGAATACGTGATTGCAATATCGGCTACTGCATCAACTTTGCCCCATGTGAACGATCCGGTAAAACCTACCGTGTTGTCCGAACGATCAAACATGACTGGTGCAACATCATCTGGGCGATCTTGTCCACCAACGGTAAATCTGAGGTCACTAAGAATGTAGCCCTTGTAAGAAAATTCCTGAGCCATGGCTGTGGATGAAATGCCCATGCCTAAAAGAAAACCCAGAAACGCATATTTTACTTTATTCATTATAAGCCCTAAAAAGAAAAAGCTTCATGCAAATCATGAAGCCAGGTCCCTGAAAGCGGGCCCAAAAACGTGCATTAAACGAACTTATTCAAAAAAATCATACCGTTCGCTTTTATTGGAATAGTTCAAACGTTTTGCTTTTTATGCCAAATCCTTGATTTTACGCTCTCAACAACGCGTTTGGTCTTTTCCTGTGCTAGCGCTTTAAAGTAAATTACACTCTACTACATGCTTATGGCTTTATAGAGATGTTTTTTTCGTTCCGTTTGGATCGCACTTTTGGTTTTATCTCTTTCACTGTGACGCGTTTTCGCGCTATAAAACTCGCCCCGTTTACGGGGGATATTTTGTGTCCTGTTTTTGGAGATAAAAAAGTGAGTGAGTTTTTAAATGGTTTTAAGCGTACGCATAATTGCGGTGCGCTTCGCGGCGCGGATATTGGTAAAACTGTCCGCCTCGTTGGTTGGGTTCAAGACTATCGCAATTTGGGTAGTTTCCTCTTTATCGTTATGCGTGACCGCTATGGTGTTACTCAGGTCCATATCGATTCCACAAGTCCGCTCTTCGAACAGGCTTCAAAACTTCGCAGCGAATGGTGCATTGGTGTCGAAGGTGAGGTCATTTCTCGCGGCGAAAAGAATATTAAAAAAGATTTGGCTACGGGCGAAATTGAAGTCGAAGCTAAAGAACTTCGTATCTTCAATACTGCTGCAAATACGCCGTTCGCTATCAACGATCGCTGCGACGCCGATGAGAAACTTCGCCTGAAATATCGTTATCTCGATCTGCGACGTCCTAGCCTGAATCGCAACATTATTATGAGAAGCCAGATCACGCGCATTATCCGTCGCGTCCTCGAAGCGAATGACTTTTTGGATCTCGAAACTCCGGTCCTCGGCAAATCGACGCCTGAAGGTGCTCGCGATTACCTTGTTCCTAGCCGCGTCCAGCCTGGCAAGTTCTATGCTTTGCCACAGTCCCCGCAGCTCTTTAAACAGCTTTATATGGTCTCCGGCTTCGATCGCTATTATCAGATCGCTCGATGTTTCCGTGATGAAGATCTTCGCCTTGATCGTCAGCCTGAATTCACGCAGATCGATATGGAAATGTCCTTCATCGAGCCTGAAGATATCCAGAATATCTGCGAAGAAATGATGTGCACCATCTTCAAGGAAATCCTCGGCATCGAACTTAAACGTCCTTTCAAACGTATCTCTTGGGACGAAGCCATGGATCGATACGGTGTGGATGCTCCTGATATCCGCTTTGGTATGGAGCTTAACAACATTACGGACATCCTCCGCAATTCTCAATGCAAACTCTTCCAATCCGTGCTCGAAATGAAACAAGGCACGATTCGCGCTATCGCTGTTCCTGCCAGTGTGAAGCTCTCCCGTAAAGACATCGAATCCTCTCTTACTGAGGTTGCTAAAACTTACGGTGCAAAATCACTTATTTGGACAAAAGTTACCAATGGTACACTCGATGCCGGTATCGCAAAACAGCTTTCGGATGACGAGAAAAATGCAATCATCGATATGCTCAAACCTGAAGAAGGTGGCACTATCCTGATTGTTGCCGATAAACTGAATACTGCTCGCAATGCCCTCGGACGCGTTCGTAAAGAAATCGCTGTACGCAACAATTGGATTCCCAAAAATATGACAAAAACGGAAGACGTCGGTCTTACGTGGGTCACAGACTTCCCAATGTTCGAATGGAGCGACGAGGATAATCGTTGGTACGCCATGCACCATCCGTTTACTTCTCCCCGTACTTCTGACTGGCCGGCCTTTGATCGCGGTGAACTCGATAAGGTTTATGCTCAGGCTTATGACCTCGTGCTCAATGGTATTGAGCTCGGCGGTGGCTCGATCCGTATCCACAACCTCGATGTTCAGAAAAAGGTCTTCGGCGCTCTCGGTATCGGTGAAGAAGAAGCTCGTGCCAAATTCTCCTTCCTCCTTGATGCACTCTCCTTCGGTGCGCCTCCTCATGGTGGACTCGCTTTTGGTCTCGACCGTATGGTCATGCTCCTCTCCGGCGCAGATTCGCTCCGTGATGTCATTGCCTTCCCAAAAACAAATAAAGCAACGGATCTCATGACCGAAGCTCCGGGCGATGTCGATGAAAAACAGCTCAACGAGCTCTGCATCAAAACGAATTTGCCCGCAGATGCTGAATAATCCACGCCATACCCCTATGCCTCGTCCCTCCTGACGGGGCATTCAAGGCATGAATGAGCTTTTTGATGGGGGAAGTCTCCCCCTGAGCTGCTATGACCGTAGAGACGCAAAAATTTGCATCTCTACGGACATACGCCGCTACCCCCTCTGCCTGCGGCGCCCATAATAAATAATACAATAATATATATATTTATACTGCTGTCCCACGAAGTTTTCATAGAATACTCTGATAACTCTACAGTAGCTTTGTTTTATCGATATATCGTCGTTTCTAAGCATGAAAAAGATTTAAGATTACTGTTAAATCGCCTGCGTCGCGAAGCCGAAGGCAAGCAGCGGGCGCACCAGACGAGCGCCCGCCCGCCAAGGAACTTTTATATTTTGAGAGCGTTTGAATACAGTTCGAGGAAACAACGAAAATCCTTGAGGGCGCAGCCATTAGGCTGTAACCGAAGGGATTGAGGAAGTTGACGAAGAAATGTATCAAAAGCTCTCAAAAGAAGGCGCGTGCAGCTCATTTGAACGAAGTGAGTTCTGCACGCGCGACAAAAGAGCGCGGGGATTCCAAAGGGCCGTCCGCGATACAACGCCCCTTTGGGCCGTCCGCAGGACAGAAGTGAGTTCTGCACGCGCGACAAAAGAGCGCGGGGATTCCAAAGGGCCGTCCGCAGGACAGAATGAGAATAAAAAAAGTATAAAATTCTGTAACGAGCGCATTTCGTTACAGTTAATGAGAATATGTTGTGGGACAGCAGTGAAAATGCCTATAAACCTCAAAAATATTACAATTTATTGACGCATCATCTGTACGCCTTGTTTTAAGCGTCGCATACCGTCTTCAATACGCGCAAATGGGCATGCTGCATTCAACCGCACAAATTGCTCGCCACAGGCTCCATATTGTTCGCCGTGACTCAACCACAATCCCGTTTTCTCGCGTAAAAACTGTGTAAATGCTTTACTACTACAACCTAGAGCTGAAATATCGAGCCAAGGAAGATAGGTTGCCCCACCCCAAATGACATGAATATCCGGGATTTCTTCGGATATGAATTTACAAATATAATCTATATTATGCGCAACATAGGCACACATAGCATTTAACCATGCTTCGCCATGTTCAAAAGCAGCAATTGCAATTTCAGATGAAAATACATTGCCTTCCGCTACTTCATCTGTATTCAAAGCACGCCACATCTTATGACGCAAAATCGCATTCGGTACGCACACAGCCGCACTTTGAAGACCTGCAATATTAAAACACTTTGTCGGCGCAAGACATGTGACACTAATCTCACGACATATTTCAGATGCACTGGCAAACGGCGTATAACAAAGACCTGGCTTCACAATATCACAATGGATTTCGTCCGAAATGACAACAACGCCGTACTTTTTACACAATTCTCCAATACGCGCTAATTCGCTGCGCGTCCAAATGCGTCCACTCGGATTTTGAGGATTACACAAAATCATTAACGAAACCTGTGGATCCGCCAATTTTTCTTCGAGCAGCGCATAATCTATGGAATAATTATGTTGTACCGCATCATATGCCAATGGACATTCTACAGGATAACGCCCATTATTGATAATGGAATTGAAAAAGATATTATAAACTGGTGTTTGTACGACGACTTTTTCAGCAGGTGTTGTCAATTTGCGTACAGCGGTTGATATTGCAGGTACAACCCCCGTACTAAATATTAACCAGTCAGGATCTATTTCGAATTGATGCCTTCTTTTCCACCAACTTACGTAAGCCTGTGCCCACGATGCAGACGGTTCACTATAACCAAATACGCCATGCTCAATGCGTTTGCTCAAGGCATCCCGTATTTCTGGTGCAGCTTTAAAGTCCATATCAGCAACCCACATGGGAAGCTCACGATCATCTTTCACGTCCCACTTGATTGATCCGGTACCACGGCGATCAACAAGTTCATCAAATTGATAGTCTGTCATAGTTATACCTAGTTCAACATTAATTCGCGTAATGATTCACGCCGAAGCGCAAAGATGCCTTTTCTAAAAGACCAATTCTACAGACAAATACATCTGTTTTGCGACAACACCGCATCTTTCGCAAGGCGTAGAGGGGGTAGCTGCGTATCGCCTGCATTCAGGCGATAGCAGCTCAGGGGGAGACGGTAGATTATCGTTTCAAATGCATAAAAATGAAGAAGGACCGCATCAATCCGGTGTATGATGATTTTGCGTAACTACACATACGGAGGTTTGATGCGATCATTTGCTCATTTTACGTTAAACGAAAG
>JAZRWH010000009.1:0-20256 GCA_045599585.1 Myxococcota bacterium | reverse complement strand
CCCCCATCAAACTGACCCCCGACCTACTGATGGTCACGCCACAAGCCCTCAGTCCAACTTTATTATTAGATGCCGCAGAGCACGCCGACGACGTTTTCAAAACACGCGATACGAACAAAATCGTAGCAGATGCCGCACAGGCTCAAGCTCGATTCAATGCAGCCTATAACGATGGACCAGTCGTAGGCATTGGCGAACGAGGAAACAACGTCGCTCACGAAAAAGACGTTTCCGAATATCTCGCCCTCATGCACAAAGAAGTTCACGAACGTTGGGCCAGTGGCTACCTCCTGCGCCTCGACACAATCTACCGCACCAACGATCCTCGCTATAGCAATCCTGACCTGGAAGCAGTCGTCGAAATCACCCTCGATTCCTTGGGCAAAGTCATCGACGTGCGCATGGTCCACTCAAGCGGTATCGTCGACTACGACTCTGAAGCCATCCACACCGCTTGGAATAGCTCACCAGGTTCGGCACCGCCCGAAAAAATGCGTTCCAAAGACGGCAAATCGTACATTCACTGGACTTTTTGGCGCGATCCACGCCAGTGCGGCGTCTTTGGCGTCAAAGTCTTCAAACTCAATCGCGGTCGCAAAGAATCCTTCGAATTTGATCTCAAAAAAGTCCAGCTCATGGAACAACAGCTCGGTCTTAACCCTTCCATTGCTCCGAGCAAAACCAAAGCTACCAAAGCATCAACCCCAGCCGCGCCTCCCCGCGTCGAACCCCAACCAACAGAGCGTATCAATCCGCTCGAAGACTGATGCCGCTTTTTTGCGGTAAATTTTCGTGAGGGGGATGTGTCCCCCTGAGCGGCTATTTCCTTCGGAAATACGCCGCTACCCCCTCAAGCCTGCGGCGCTCAAACACTCTGTTCCCAGCCATTAGACGATCTATCTGGGATTCGTTGCGTTCATGCAGTTTTCGTGTATCTTTCGTTAAAAAATGCAGATTTTAGTTATACATAACTACGTGTAGGCACAAATTAGTTCGCTTTGCAATACGAATCTATCAAACAAACAGAATATTGACTGATCGTTGTAAAAAAACCGCATTTAAGGTACGATACAAAAAAGAATAAATGCTATTTTTGTGTCAGGACAGCTTATGCTTACACTTCAGGATTTTCTTAAAAAACTCAAAACAATTGAGTTCCATACGCGCATGAAAACGCGAGAAGGTATGGCTGGATCATATCATTCGGCGTTTAAAGGGCATGGTATGAGTTTTAGCGAGTGTCGCGCTTTTGTCGACGGCGACGATGTCCGCTACATCGACTGGAATGCAAGTGCGCGCATGCGATCGCTGTACGTCAAACAATTTGTAGAGGAGCGAGAACTTAGCGTTTGCATTTTGCTCGACTTGGGCGCCTCAATGGATTTTGCGTCGATCAGCCAGTCCAAAACGGATGCAGCCATCGAAGCCATGTCCATCCTGGCCTATAGCGCACTACACAACAATGATCGCGTCTGTCTGATCATTATTGGAACCACTGGGTGCAAGATCATTCCTTTTACCAAAGGCCCGCACAAAACGGTTCAATTTATCCTAGAGGCACTCCATTTCAACGCTTACAGCACTCCTTGTTCACTCTGTGACGGCCTTAAACATGCCATCCAGATTCTAAAGCGCAAAAGTCTCGTGTTCGTAATCAGTGATTTTCACTGCACTAAATTCGAAACGCCCATCAAACAACTTGCCCATCGACACGACGTCCTGCCCGTTGTCATTTCTGATCCCATGGAATCGCGATTACCAGACCTAGGGTTGTGCGTTTTTGAAGACCCTGTAACGCACGAAACTCTCTTCTGCGACACATCGCTGCCCGAAACGCAGTCCATGTTCCTCCAGCGCGCCATCAACAGACAAAAGTTTCAAGACGATATCTTTTTACGCGCTAAAGTTTCGCCGATACGTGTGTCTACGACAACGAATATCGAGATTCCACTCATGCACGCTTTTGAACAGAGGGCAAACCATGTCTGATCGTTCAAAGAAAAGACATTCCTTCAAACGTCTTTGCGCGCACGTATTGGGTTACGCAGCGTTCTTTCTAACGAACGCTGCGGCTTCTTATGCAGACGAAACGATCAATGAAATCAAGTTTATCGCAGAAGACAAATCAACCGTCGACCTCTGTCACCCTACGATTCAACTTACCCAGCCCATCGAATCGTGGACGGCACGCATTCTCGATCCCGTAACATTTCAACTTGTTGAAACACACGACGCGGAATGCCAAGCTGAGATCATTCTCAAGCCGTCGCCGATGTATTCGTGTTCGACGCCTGAAATACAGCCAACCATGATGCCTGCTGCAAATGGTCAGTTACGAACGCAAAATGACGTCAAACTCGTTTGCCGTTATCGTCAACATGGATACTTTATTTCAACGCCATTCACGGTTCGTTACACGCTCGAAGATCAGTCCGTCAGCAATTTTAATGCTTCGATTCCTGCCATACACATTAAACTAGATCAGTGCACTTCCGAAGAAGAAGCCTTTCGACATGCCCTTCGCCCCTGGCACAGAAGACTTTCCCCCATCCTTGGGATCGTTCTGGCTGCAATTATTTCTTGTATTAGCTGCATGTTTTTCGTGATTCGAAAGCGAAATGCTCAACATGAAGAAGCGTTAAACGCTGAACCAGAAGTCATACCGCTCTCAGCACTCGAAGTCTTCAACGCGAAAATTGCCGTTCTGCTTGATGAAGACCCCGAAGGTGAAGACGACGTCAAAAGCTATATCGACACACTCAGTGAAGCCATTCGACGTTTTTTATCCACAAAGTTGGATCTTCCGATCATGGAAAGCACAACAGGACAAGTTCGACCGTTGCTAGAACAAGTTTTACTCGATGGCCATATTGAGGAACTCGTCCGAATTCTAAGGGAATGCGACCTCATCAAGTTCGCTCGCATGCTGCCGGCTCCTGCAAAACGCCTAGCTCTCATACGCGATTCGAGCCATATCATCGCTGCAATCAATACCTTCGTTGATACGAAAGAGACAACGCAGCAGGCACAGCCAGACGAAGCATCTGTCGCTCCAATGCTTCAACCGGCAACAATATGCCCAACCCAACAACTGTCACAAACAACTGACCAGGTTGCGCAGAACGATTTGCAAAACCGGATAAAAGAAATAGAGCAGGCATTACCTCAAACGAAGCCAGCACAATCCTTTGAACCACCAGAGCAACCAAAGCCCAAAGAACGTTTAAATCCAATATCCCGCGAACTACCTGAGCCCATCAACTCTGCACTCGAAGCAGACTTATCGCATCATTCAAGACGTGAAAGTGTCAACCGCAATCCCGTGAAGATGAGCATTATTACAACGGCAGAACACACGCCAGTTCGCAGCATTAACTATACCCCCAAAGCGACAAATGTTCCCTTGATGACCGCAGAGTCGCTGCTAAAAAATGAACAATCTAAAGACGAAACTGCCATCTCTCTTAAAGGGAAGCTTTCTACGCTTTCGAGAGAATCCGCTTCCGAACTCACGAACGTTCCAATGCAACTCTCGACTGATACACATCCCCACGACGACGTGGATATCGACGACAGTGTTTCGGGGGATCGCCATGTTCAGCACAAAGCTCTGCTCAGTTTAGCAAATGCGCTCTCCGAAGATGTCGTATCCGTCCGTACGACTACCCCCAGACCCCTTCATCTAACACCCGACCGTGAAGAAGGTTTAAATTTCTTTACGCCAATGAGCCGAACGAATAATAAAGTAACGCCAAGTTAGACACCGCCCATACGCCCTGCCTACCCCCTATTTTTACGTACCCATTTGCTATGTTCATCAATACCCTTTTTGACAGCATTGAAGCCTTTGAATATCCATGGGTACTTCTGTTTTTTCTTAGCGTTCCGATTTTCTATATCGTTATTAGCTTTTCAACACAGTCCATCGCAGAGCATTTTAGATTTTCAGATATTTCAGCCATTAAAGAGGAAAATCATTTTTCTCCCCAAAACTCAAAATCTCCAGTCGCACATTTAAAAGACCTCTGGCGTATGCGCCGCTCTCTGCGTCTTTGGCTCTTTATCATATCCCATATTTGCATTATCCTCGCATTCATCTCGCTCACATTCAGTATCGCACGCCCATACGGACGTGAATCATTCGAAGCGCGTACCGAAGGCCTCGATATTATCATTGCATTGGATATGTCCAATTCAATGAAGGCTTATGACTACTCACGCGAAGAACTCGAATCCAAAGCAGCAAGCAATGTCACGCTGCAAAATCGCTACGAAACTGCTGTTTCTACGATCAAAGCTTTTATCGAAAAAGAATCTTCCTACTGTCACATTACACAACGTCATCCGCGCTGCGACCGTATCGGCTTAGTCGTATTTGGACAACATGCCTATATGGATGTTCCACCGACAAACGATTATGCTTTGTTTAACAAAATTATCGATCGACGCAACCTCGATGACATTGCCTCTCAAGCAACGGCAATCGGTGATGGCATTATGCGCTCTGTTGCCAGTCTCAGACACGCTGGCCCACAGGCACGCGTCATTATCCTGCTTACGGATGGTGATAAAAAAGGCGGACAAACAAGCCTCGCTCAGGCTATCGCAGCCGCAAATGCCCACGACGTGAGCATTTATCCTATCCTTATCGGCAACGCGGAAAGCAGCTTTATTCGCATCGAAAAAGATGATGCCTATGTTTGGCACCCCGTCCATATGCCAACGGACATCTCATTACTGAATACAGTTGCCGCTCAAACTGGCGGACAAACTTACGAAAGTAAAAACAAAGAAGAACTCGTTCAAAGCTTAACTTCGATTCTTGATACACTCGAAACTCAGCTCGTTGAAGTCAATGACCCAGGCAATCGCATTGACTACTCCCGTTATTTTATTCTAATCACCTTTTTCTTTGGGTTGCTCGGCTACTTTTTCCGTCTCTCCTTTACTAGGGTTTACCCCTGATACTGCGCTATGCTCATCATCCATCACTGGCAAACGCCTCAGGCAATCATGTTCATCGTACCCATATTTTTTATGTGGCAATGGATCATGGCGCACAAATTTTGGAAAATCTGCAGAGCCTGTGAGGTTAAACGCCGACTTTCAAAAGAACCTCAAAAATCGCTGTTTCCTTTTATCGCTCAATACCTAACGGCAAATATCATCCTCTTTGCGGTATATATTATACTGATTTTAACGATCCATACCCTGACGCCGCTTTCAGATTTTTTGATACTCACCCTGCTGGGATTCTTCCTTATGATGGCGATTCGACTTTTCGGTCAATGGCTCCTCAAAAAAGGCGATTACGTTCCCCAAGATATTCTTAAAACCCTTGACTCGCTCTCGACGCATTCACTCACCGTCATCACTCGCATTCGGGCGGCCATTTCTACCATTGCATTGCTTCTCTTGATACTCGCGCTTATGGCCCCAGAAGGTCAGCAAACAACGACGACGCTGCACAGGCAAACGCTTCAGGTCGCTATCTTGCTTGACTTGTCCAACTCAATGAACGCCACAGACGTCTATCCCACAAGACTTAAAGCTGCAAAAGAAGAAATCGCCTACCTCGCTCAAGTCGACGCCTATGATGAGTTTGGACTGATCTACTTTACCAATGATTCCTTCATTCAATCGCCTTTAAGCTCAGACACCTCCGTCATTCAAGCTTTTATTGAAGACGTCACGACGGATTACATGCCTTTCAATGGTACCGATTTTTCTAAGGCACTTCTGACGGCTCAAGAGCTGCTTAACAAACACGAAGATCTTTCTCAAAAACAAAAACATGCGCGTAGGATCCTCATTCTATCAGACGGCGAGAATCAACACGATCAACTCACGCCAGTCCTAGAACAACTTAAACAGAATAACATCGTCGTTGATGCCATCGGTTTTGGTACAACGATGGGAGGACAGGTTTTTCAAGCTTCAGGAGAGCCTCTTCTGTACCAAAATGCCCCCGTGATCTCAAAATTTTCCGAAACAACGCTCAAACAGATTACGGAAGCGACAGGGGGATTCTATATTCATTATGAAATGCCGCATGATGCGATTAATGCCTTCATCGACTATACGGATGCCTTACGCATTGAACAATCAAGTGATTCTCTAATTTCAACACAAGATCGTGTTCAGCTTTATCCCGTCTTCCTCATTCCTGCTTTTATCTTATCCTTCTACCTCATTATGGAACCCGCACTTTCCAACATAGTCCTCGTACGGCGTAAAAGAAGAAAACTCAAACGCGAAAGTTCTCAAATATGATCTTTTCAAACCTTAAAATATCTGTCATGCGCCGCAGGCTTGAGGGGGTAGCGGCGTATTTCCGAAGGAAATAGCCGCTCAGGGGAACACATCCCCCCCCCCATAAAAATTGATTGGACATAAACAGATAACTTTCAAAAATTACAACTTTTGTATTTATAAACGACATAAAGTTCATTACCTCATATCTATTGTAATCAATACTTTTATGAAACGAGAAATTCTTCCAGTTTTGTTCAGCCTATTAAGTGCTTTTTGCATTGAGGCATGCAACATCGCTCTCTCAGGCGAAAACGAAGAAACACGCAAAGAAATTGAGACGCTTGTTGCGTCAGGTGAATATGAAAAAGCAATGCAAATGCTCGAAGATGCAGGGAGTCGAGCAGCAGCCGGTGATGCTTTTAATATGAAGCTTAACGAAATTATATTAGATATTGACTCTGGGCAATGCGCACTGGCCATTCGTAAACTCCACGCGTTGAGAACGCCAGAACTTACGCCAACAGAAGAAAGATGGATTTATTATTTCAGTGCATTTGCTCGTATATGTGATGCGGATTCGTCGCATTCAGCCTCACAAGAAGATCTCTCGCAAGCACTCGAAGACCTGCTCGTTGCCGAATCGCTTGGTGTACCTTGTCGTGGACAAATATCTTCCCTACTGGAAAAGTTAAACACGCCCTGTGAAACCTTTCAGACAAGCCTCGAAAAAGCAGCCAATACCCCCCAAACGGCTATTGACTATAAACCGGAAGAGTTCTTCGCCGTTGCCCAAAGATTCACAGTATGTCCGAAAAATTCAGTGTGGCTGAGTTTTGAAGGCCGAACACTTGAAGAAATTTCAATTTCAGCGCTGTTTAGAAGCTTAAAACGCACCAAGCACTTCGATGACTCTAGTCAGCTGCCCTATGCTCAGCCTCGAATTCGCGTCTACGCTAAAGATTTGGATGGCAATCCCGTTCAGCCGCCTATTTTGGATAAATCCCTTCCCCTTCCCGAAGGCGCCCCCCAAATACGTGAGTTTGAAGCACGTTCACTGGATTTGCCAACTTTTATCGCTAAGGCAGGGTACGCACAATACTTTCTGGAACTATCAACAGAATATAATGGCGAAGTTTCTGCAGAAATTACACTAAAACGCGATATAGACTGCAACGGTTTGGACGATGAGCTGACTTGGACAGATGATTTAAAGCCCGTCGATTTTGAGCCAGAGGCTGACAGATTATACAATCGTATGCTTCTTTGTCCCGGACGACAAGATCAGCTGACAACGACTCTGCAACCAGGACAATCGGTTATGATTGTCCTCTATTCGAGTGATGCTAATGACATTACCATGCATCTTAAGCATGGTGATCATCCCCCTGTTTCTATTGAATTAAAAGAAGCACAACAGAATCCTAATTACAAACATTTATATGGTTCTGGAGTGCATTATTCCTCGCCACAGTTAGAAAACATCGCCACAAGAGACACCTTGGGCGCACTTTTTTCACCAACACTTATTACATTTAAAAACACCTTGGATGTTCCGGCTCGATCAAGTCTGTTCCTAGAACAAAATACCGATCATCCCATTTCGTATGTCTTCCAATATATACTTTCTGAAGATTGCAAAAAGGAAAATCGCGGTAGTATCAAAACGCTTGATCTGGAACTGCCCGTCAGCCAAGATAACCAACAACGTCCACTTTCAACCTATCGCATGGGCTGGCTTTGCGAACAAACCACCCTTGAACTGAATCCCATCTTTAAATCAAAATCACTTACGGGACAGTATTTGACAGCCATGACGCTGCTCACATCCGATCATGAAAGGCCAAACGATTTTCTGTGTGAAAACGACCTTCGCACGGATTTACCCGAGACAAGTGACTTTTTGGTTGAACAAGGCACGTATCGACCTTGGATTCATCGTCCTGTACCATGCATCAAAACGAAACTGTTGATGCGTCCAATTACCGAAAGAAGCGTCTTGAAACTCAAAACGTCTGACACGCCTGGTTTCTGGACTTTGCTGATGACGCCTCAAACGCCGAATGCTCAAATGAACCTGGATAGCAACGACGCATCCCCAAAAGCAAACCCAAATACCGATTCTAGCCCTTCTGAAAACCAGGACGAGAACGAAACGCAACACAATCAAGACAGCCAAAATCAAAATACAGATTCACAAGATGGACAAAATCAGTCGCAGTCAAACGGTAATGAACACGAAAACGACGCAGAGCAATCGCCGTCCGATAGTCCAACATCAACAACAGGCAGTGGTCAAGGCACTCAAGGCGGAAATACAGGCCATGGCTCGCAACAACACACGGTGATTCAATCTACGGCTCAATACGACAAGATAAGACTCGATGAAATCTTAGATAACTACGAAAGCAGCCGAAAAATTCGCCCCACACAGAATATGCCTCTCCACGAGAATCGAGATGACGAAAAGAATTGGTAAAACAAAATATGCGCGCATACTCGCGTTTCTTTGGATGACTGCATTGAGCCTTCTGCCGTCTACCCTTATCGCTCAGCCTTCGCAACAAGAGTCAGATTTGCCAAACCCGATTGCGTTGACAGATATGTTCGTGGATGTGCATGTTCCAAGCCACCGAATTTATCTCGGCGAAACGATTAGAATCGAATACGACGTCTATATTGCGATTGCGCGAGGGGAACTCAAATACGATTATCGCGAGCCTGACTTCACCCATTGGTACGTTTACGAAAGCAAAGCACCTAAAGACTCATTTATTACCCTCGGAAACAAAAAGTATAAAAAAGAGCCCTTTGCTGTATATTATATTTCTGCGCTAAAAGTTGGCGATATCGAAGTACCCTCGCTTGAAGTAACCGCCCCATTCGAAACGCCAGCACCGTGGATTGCCAGTGCACCGCACACCATAGAGGTCATGGTCCCGCAGCCGCCGTATCCGCCCGACTTCGATCTTCACAATATTGGAGCGTTTGAAGTCAAACAAACGCTTCCATCCCAATTGATGATTGGCGCTGGCGAGGTCGTCGAATATGAATTTATCATATCAGGCAATGCCCCCACAAATAATATATCACTCAACGATCATTATTTGAGCAGTTTGAATCGTACTTATGGTGATAAGCTCAAACTATATCCGCTCCAAAAAGCTGCGTCGATTGAGGAGATACGAGATGAAAAGTATTACTCCGAGACCCATTATACGGCCAAAGTCGTTGCATTAAAACCTGGCAATTATACATTTCCTCCGCTCTCTCTTACAACGTTCAATCCAGCGACTCAACAATACGAAACAAAACACACTGAAAGCTTTAAGCTCGAAGTTTACGAAAACGGCTACGACTATAAAGCCATTAAATTGACGTCACCCCTTGAAATTGAAACACTTCAGCCAAGGCAACTGAATCTCGTTCGAGATTCTCGTCTTCCTTTACTGCCTTGGACGATTGCCATTCTTCCGCCCCTCGTTTTTGCATGTGTCTTTGGTCAGGAATTTATTAAAAAACAGCGTCAAAAACGTAAATTGCAGCACCAAAAAGCACAAGAAATTGAAGAGCTCTATAAAACGCTTCAATCCAGTACTGCGGCAGATCAACAACTCACCTGCTTTCGTAAACTGTTAATCTTAATTTTACACATAGAAACAGACCGTCTGATGCATCTCGATATTCAAACGCTTCGTGATTCAGGTCTGGCAACGACAGACGCACTCAAGCTCAGCTCCCTCTACAACATGATCTCTCATGCAAACTACGCAAAACAAGCCCCCCTCACACCAGAGCAGACAGAAGAGATCACGCGTCTTCTTCAACAAGTTCATACGACGGAGGAAGCCTAATGATCATTTGCAGACTCCGTAAGTTTATTTGCTTAATTCTGACAGCTTTTTGTATAAACTTGGTTGTATCGACACTTTCTTTTGCAGAAGACTACCCTTCTGTATCTATTTTGGAGATTGAAAATCAGGCTTTTCAAGAGTTCAAAGACGGTGCTTATCAAAGAGCAAGTCAATCTTACGATCAACTTCGTATATTGCTTCACCAGGAACACTACTCTGCTTTTCAACCAGACCTCCTGTATAATCAAGCACTGACGCATTACCACATGGGCAATCCAGCGCTTGCATTGGCTGAATTTAAGCAAGCCTATCTGTTGACCAATGATGAAATCTATCAGACTTACATTGATCAACTCCAGGAGTTGTTAGAACTCCGAGCCCACAAGGCAGCCCCTAACACGGTCTTTATGCGAGGCGATTCCGATGAATATATGTATTGGTCTATTGTGCAATATTATCCGCATGAAAATCTCCGATGGGCTGAATTCATTACTTTGTGCCTCATCTTTGCGCTCATTAGTGGCATTATAAAAATCAAGAAAAAGAGTCCGAGAATCCTAATGGGCATACTCTTGAGTTACTTCATCGTCTTTTATACGATTTTAGGTATTATTTCAGGAATCCAATTATACACGGCGAAAATGTCTTTTGCAGTCGTATTGGATGCCGACATAATTCGAAACGAACCGCGCAATGAAGCTGCGCCAATGCAGCACGAGAGTGCGTTTCTTCCTGGTATAACGGTGCAGGTCATTTCTAAACACGACACATGGATGTTGATCCAAAGAATGGATGGATTGACGGCCTGGATACCGAGTGAAGGCCTTTATCCATTAAAGACGCCTAATTTCCAATGAGGTTGACTTTAACCCCTAATAAGCGTTAAAAACATTCGATTTGTAGCCCCCAAGTCCAGCGGGGAATCTCTTTATGTTTATCATGCCACAAAGCGCATAGCGCGCAGAATGGCGAGCACGATGGTCAAGAAAATGCAAATTTTGTATGTTGGAAGTGATTTTTGTTCGACGAAAACTCTGACGTCCGTTCTGCCCAAAAATCTTTTGGCGGCCGATGTTAATGTGGATGTAATTGTTCCGCGTTACGCTGGAATCGACGAAGGCGAAAGTCCGTTGGCTATGCGTCTGATCGATGCAAACGTTAATTGTGATGGACGAAACGAACATGTCCGCGTCTACGAAGGCCGTCGTGATATCCGTATTCGCACGTTCTACCTCGACAGCGAACGTCTCCATGTTCGTCTCAACCACAACACCGATGCAGGCATCATAGCTTCTGCAATTTTCGCTCACGCAGTCAGCCAGTTCGTAAGCAAAATTTCTACGCATTATGATGCAATCTATTGCGACGGTATTGATACTGCGCTCGTTCCCGTGATCATGCGCACCGGTTATCGCACCAACGACCGCGTCAACAATACCAAAATCATTCAATTCCTCGCGGGCATCGAAGACAAAGCTTCTATCGATATGCGTTACATTGATCGACTCGGTGTCTCCCGTGACCTCGCGAGCTCCGAACAGATGGAGTTCTACGGTAAACTCAGCCTCCTTAAAGGCGCTTATCTCTACGCAGATAAAATCCTCTTCCCCTCCGACGATGTTGAAAAACTCGTAAACAATAATCGCGGTAAAGACATCGGTATGGAAGGCGTTCTCTTCTCAAGAAGTGCTAAACTCGCCCACATCACCATCGGTATCGATAAAAAACATTTCACAACTTCGATTTCCGCTGACAACCTCGCAGCAAAATCCGCAGCCAAGGCGGCGTTCGTCAAAGCAAATCGACTCAGCGATCCAAAACACGCGCTCGTCGCTTTCATCGGTCGCCTCGATGATAATAGCGGCATCGACCTCGTGAACGATATCCTCGACGATCTCATGGATCGCAACATCAACCTCGTTATCATTGGCGAAGGCAATGAACAATACATGGACGCTGTCCGTTCTTGGACGGACGAATTCAACGGCAATGTCGCCTATATCAGCAAACGTCCGAATTGCGCCGATGTCAAAGAAGTTCTCTCGGCTGCTGACATTCTCCTCATGCCCGCTCAAAAAGAATCCATCGATACCCTCGCGCTCAAAGCTCAGCACTTCGCCTGTATCCCTGTCGTGCGCGCTATCGGTGTTTCTGGAAAAGCTGTCTCCGCCGTCAAAAATATCAAAAAAATTGACGCCTCGGACAACGGCCTCGCTTTCATGAAATATGATTCCGACGAATTCTTTGATGCCGCAATGGATGCCCTCGATATTTACGCTTCCAAAGACGCCTTCAAACAGCTCCAAACTCAGGCTATGACCTCTGTTCCCGAACTCGTTGAAACAGCTAAACAAATTAAAGCACTGGCCGCTGAACTCATTGGCTAATGCCTCTAGTTATATAAGCATCTCTTCGATGCTTATATAATCTATATTGTAATTATACTTTTCGTGTGCGTTAGTTATACGTCGATTTCACTTCCCGACGCTCTCTTTTCGTCTTCCCGAATTACGGAGGCTTGCAATGCAAAAAACCCCTCAGATGGAAGCTATCCTCAGCACCATTCAGTCTTTAAAAGTTCAGCTCGATTCTAAACTCTTGGAGCTCGAAAACGCAGACCGTGATGCCCTCACGCCTGATGCCTTCGCTGCCCTCCTTACAGGCCTACAGTCTTTCAGAAGACTTCCGGGCGTCCCTGATCACATGGGATTCAATGATATCTATCATTGCTCCTCTGAGGATAATGCCAACGAATTGAAAGCATATCTCAGCGATATGTTTGGTATTCATACGCCCGAAGAACTCGCATCCATGGCTCACGAGTTCTTCCATATTCATAATGAATACTCCGACTTCCTCGCCGATTGGAACGATACCCCCAATTTCGATATCAACGAACTCGACGAAGAATCACGTCAAATCTATACCAATTCTAGAGACTTCGCTGAATTCTTCCGCGATCTCGTCGGCGAACAGGGCTTCCTCGCTTGGGATATCGGTGAACGCGCTATGCTCGTCCGCGCCGCTTGCGCTTGCGGTATCATCTCCGATCAACAGTATATCGAATGCCTCAATGCCGAAATCGAAAACGCTTTCACGACTTTCCATAACTGGGCTGAATTCGCTATCAGCCTCGCTTGCGGTTGCGTCTACTTCATGTTCGCTTCCACGGGACGCGTCGAAGATGATGGCCTAGCTGACTTCTTACACATTAACCTCGATATCATTCAGAAACTCTTTAATGAAGGTTTCTGGCAACTTAATGCCTGGTTCTACATTACTGAGAAAAAACTCGCCATTGATTCGAATCAAATCCAGCAATTGCTCGACGATGATGCAATGGGATTGACTTGCATTTGCAGTGATCGCATTCTCTGCGATGGTTACCGCGTCGCCGTGATGGTCCGCGATGAGCCTATCAATGAAACTGACTCCGGCTGGCGCTTCTTCGCTGGCGATGAAGATCAGGCTTATCTCGAAGAAACTGCTTCCAACAATTTCGGCGTCGTCCCCCTTAACCTCGTCTGTAACTACTCCCACGACATCGTACCCTTCCTCGAGGCTCCCGTGGGCTACAAATACATTCGTGCAAATGACGACTTCTTCCATAAACTCGAAAATGTCGACGAAAATGGCGATTATATCGAAGGAACCGAAACTACACCTTTCGGTTAGTCTTTGATGGGGGAAGCCTCCCCCTGAGCGGCTATTTCCTTCGCACGCGAAGAAAATACGCCGCTACCCCCTCTTGGCGATTCGCCATGACTTCATATCTTTGCAATTAATTGTATTAAAAAAGCCGCTCTATGCGGCTTTTTTATCTATAATTAAATGACTCAAGCGTGTTCACGACTAAATGCGTCAAACAAATGAAAATTATATCTGCATCTACAACAATGTTCATTTCGTGAGACTGCTTACTGCTACACACGGTATTTTATTCACGAACACTAATTTCTTATATCTCACCCTCAAAGACATACTTCGCATCACCACACAAAATATATCTACCAACGCCAGATTTCGGTGCAGAAACGCGTAGTTTGCCTCCCTGCGCTCGTATTTCTATTTCATCAACCCCAAGTTTTTTACTCCAAACTGCACTCGAAGCCGTAGCACCCGTACCGCAAGCTAAAGTGATCCCACAACCGCGCTCATAAACCGCCATATCCACGACGTTGTGCTCAACGTGCTTTGTAAACTCTACATTCGCCCCGTCCTCAAAAGCATCCGCATGACTAAGCGCTTCACCATACTTCCGCGCTAAAACATGAACATCTTCATCATCGATGCAAATTACAAAATGTGGATTACCTACATCGACTTTTGTACCTTTAAATATACGTCCATCAGCCATTGCAATTTTGCAATTTGTGCCAACTTCTACTTTGGCCATACCAACTTGGATGCCAAACAATTCTGAAGCGCTGCTAATACGCACAAGTTGCACTCCACCTAACGTATCGATACGCCATCCACCATCACCAATACCAGATTTATCACTCAAATACCGAGCGACACACCGCATTCCATTGCCACACATAGCAGCTAAGCTGCCATCACTGTTTATAATATCAACTTTTATATCATAGGCGTCACACATGAGTTGAGATACTAATAATATACCGTCAGCTCCAATTCCAAATCGCCTATCACAAATCTGCACTGCTCTTGCTTGCCACTGCGCCCTAAAAGCATCACCCTCGCCATGCACGTACGCCTGGGTTGAATCAATCACTACAAAATCATTGCCTGCTGCCTGATACTTATAAAACTTCATCATACTGTGTTCCATCATCATCCTAAGTCATTCTGTGGCTTTAGCCACACACCTACGACATTATAGCCTCTCATCCAGTTTCTAAAAATAACTTTTGATTGTTCTAAGGTTAAAGATTACTTATCGTTCCTACCATTTATATTATAAATTATTAAAATCTATTTTTTAATATGCATAAATACACAGCAAACGCTCAATGCATTATACACTTATAAGATTTGCATCAAAATATGGCTTTTTGTATGGCATCCGATAGCTTTGAGTGCTATGATCTTCTATCCGGTAGCCGCTGTTCGCGGGTTTTGTAATTTTTGCTTTTCCGATTTAGCAAACTTCGGAGTAAGTTCCTTGCGTGGTCTTAATACATTGCCGAGCGCCATGACGGCTTTTTTTGCTTTTGTCATGGTTTTTTTGACTGAGATTCTCGGCCATTCTGAAATCATGCTCCCTACGTTCGGAGCACTTATGACTGGCGCATGGCTCGTCGATTCTAATTTGTGGCATTTTAGCAAAAGATGGCTTGTTATCAGCCTTCCATCCGCAGCAGTGATCGGTCTTCTTTTGTCTATCTTCGTTGCCTCTGCAAATTATATATACGTTTATCCCTGTATCTACATAGCCTTTCTTCTAACAGCAGGTATTCTCATCCTAGGACGAACACAGATATACCCGTGTTTCGGCGCAGCGATCCTTCCCATACTCTTTCAAACAACGTCCTGGATTTACCCAATCTCAGTACTTTGCATGGCACTTGTTCTATGCGCAGGCCGTACACTCCTCGAACATTTAGGAGCACGAGCTCGCCTCCCAAAATCAGAATTCAGCGACCTACCTGAACATCGTCGCGAACGCGTCGTTTATTATTTTCAAACGTCTTTAGGCATCCTCCCTGCGCTTATACTCGTTTTGGCCATAGGTGACCATTTTATGCTGCTTCCGCCTATGTTTGTGACGTACGCAACTTTTTGTAATCACCGATCAGCCTTTATTGGTCACGCTAAACAAACTTGGTTTCAACTCTGCATGGCCACTCTAACGGGATCTCTGCTCAGCCTTGCTGCCAGCAGCGCCTTTAATACAAAACTCGACGAAACCGTGTCTCAATTGATATTTGCACTCGCGGCTGCACTCTCTGTTTTAATTACAATTTTTATTGGCAAGCGCTGCAAACCAGACTTATTTCCACCGGCAATGTCGCTCGCACTCACGCCTTTTTTAATCAAATTTTACCCTTGGCTATTGCTCTACGCGCCCTGCATGACCGCATATTTTATTATCATTGCAATTGTCATGCAAAGTCATCCCGCCTATAAAAACCAAGATCTCAAATATATGTAATTTTGTTTAATTCATTGCACTGCTGTCCCACGAAGTTTTCATAGAATACTCTGATAACTCTACTGTAGCTTTGTTTTATCGATATATAGTCGTTTCTAAGCATGAAAAAGACTTAAGATTACTGTTAAATCGCCTGCGTCGCGAAGCCGAAGGCAAACATCGGGCGCACCGGACGAGCGGGCGCGCATGTTGAAGACGAAGTCAAGTTCGCGCGGGCTCCCAACTGAGCTGTAACAAAAAGCATGTGTGGGGGACAACAATGAAAAAAAAAGCGTCGCTGTATTGGCTTAACAAGCCAATAAGCGACGCCCATTGCCGTATTTGCCGACCGGCAAATAGGCAATGAAACAAATAACAGATCGCTAGTTATTAATAAATGTTTTGAAGCGAATTCGATCACCACTCAATTTATTATTCACGTAGCAACCACTCTGTTCACTCGAGACCGTTTCTGTCGAAGGACTAACGCCATAACGTCCGCGAACATAGAGTTTGACGTGCGGCCAATGTTTACACCTGCCATCAGAAGCATAGCCAATGGCTGAATTCTGATTTACGAGATCCAAATTATCACTGCCATTGAAGTTTGCATTCGTCTGTTGAGCATCTTGCGATGAATAATTTTGTTTATCCGAAACATTGTCTTTGTAATTCGAATCTTTGTAGCTTGTAGCGGCACACTTTTGTTCAACATACTCGTTCTGCGCCTGGAAGATTGCCTCCATATTATCGGGATGCTCATCATCGTAAACCAAGAAGCCACAAGATTTGAGAACGGTGTAGCCGACATGCTCATCATGAAAATCCTTTTCTGTCACGCCATTTGCAGCGCACGAGAAGAGGAACGGGAAAGAAAGACCGGCACGACCGCCTGCACCAGCGCCGCCACCGCCGCCGCCGCCGCCAGGACCACCTGCAAACGTCGTCGCATCACGATGATAGTGATCTGACCAAGATCTTAATTTACCAACACCACCTTTACCGCCGTTGCCACCCTGGGTGCCAGCTTGAGCAAGACCACCAGCACCATTGTTCGTAATAATCTGCGAAGACGCGTTCATGATCACACGCGTATTGCTTTCAACATCGTTGGAACGTAACATAATGCCGACCGCACTACCGCCTGTACCACCTGCTGCACCAGGAAGATCAGCTCGTGTGTTTATACATCAACCATTTAATATACAAAAACGCTTATTCATTCATTGGATTAAAAATCCATCGATATCACAATCAGAGTTGTGTCACAGCGCCCCATCCCATGACGAAGCCTGCCGTATCGACAGATAGGCAGGCCAGCATGGCGTATTGGCCGAAGGCCGATAGCCATGCCCAAAGACAAAAAAAGCCTGCCTAAAACATCAGGCAGGCTTAAAACGCCTATCAAAGAACAAATAGTAAGCGTTTTTTAAATTATAAATTAACCATTGCGTTTTTGAATTTTAGCCCAATCGTCATTCATCGTAACCGTGCGGTTAAAGATGAGATGATCCGCTGTGGAATCGTCATCGACATTAAAATAGGCAACGCGTTCAAACTGGCAGTGATAACCAGGCTTGACATCTTTGAGTGCGGGCTCGACAAAAGCATTCAGAATTTCCATCGAATTGGGATTGAGATACTTTTTGAAGTCGCCGTCCTCATCAGCGAGCGGATTGGGAACCGTGAACAGCGAGTTGATCATGCGACACTCAGCGGTAATGGCGTGTGCCTGGCTGACCCAGTGGATCGTCGCTTTAATTTTTCGGCCGTCGGGCGTGTTTCCGCCACGCGTTTCGGGATCGTATGTGCAGCGAACCTGAAGAATATTGCCGTTTTCGTCTTTGTCCACGCCAGTACATTTAATAACGTAGGCATAACGGAGGCGCACTTCGCGACCCGGCGTCAAACGATAGAATTTCGCAGGCGCTTCTTCCATAAAGTCGGCAGATTCGATGTAAAGCTCGCGGGAGAAAGGCACTTTGCGCGATCCCATCGACATATCCGTAGGCGAATACGGCGCATCGAATTCTTCGACCTGACCTTCGGGATAATTTTCGATCAAAACTTTAATCGGTTTGGTCACGCCCATAACGCGCGGAACAATCTCGTTGAGGTGTTCACGCACACAGTGCTCAAGTTGAGCAAATTCAACGATCGTATCGCGTTTGTTGACACCGATTACTTCGCAAAAACGACGAAGGGCTTCTGCCGTAAAACCGCGACGACGCATACCCGAAATCGTAGGCATACGAGGATCATCCCAACCGTTGACGTGTCCTTCTTTAACGAGGGAAAGCAGGCGACGTTTGCTCAACACGATGTAGGTCAGATTAAGTTTTGCGAACTCGATCTGCTGGGGATGTTTTTCGTGCGGAAGCCCCAATGCATCGATGAACCAATCGTACAAAATGCGATGATCTTCGAATTCGAGTGTACAAACGGAGTGCGTAATACCTTCGATAGAGTCCGACAGACCGTGAGCAAAGTCATACATCGGATAAATGCACCACTTATCGCCTGTACGATGATGCGAAACCTTTTTAATACGATACATCAAAGGATCGCGCATATTCATGTTTTCGTGTGCCATGTCGATTTTTGCACGCAAAACACAATGACCTTCTTCGAATTCACCATTTTTCATGCGTTCGAGCAGGTCAAGCGATTCCTCTGCGGGACGATCGCGCCAGGGGCTCGCGACACCCGGCTTATAAAAATTGCCACGATTTTCTTTGATCTGTTCGGCAGTCTGCTCATCCACATACGCCAAGCCGCGACGGATGAGTTCTTTAGCCCACTCATAGAGCTGATCAAAATAATCGGAGGCATAGTACTCATTTGCCCACTTAAAGCCCATCCACTCAACGTCTTTGCGGATCGAATCGCAGTAATCCGTGCTTTCCTTAACGGGATCCGTGTCATCAAATCGCAGATTGCACGTTCCCCCAAACTCTTTAGCGAGTCCAAAGTTTGTGCAGATCGACTTGGCGTGTCCGATGTGAAGAAAACCGTTCGGTTCCGGCGGAAAACGCGTTGCGACGTGATCGCGATTGCCTGTTTCAAGGTCGTTCGCCATGATTTCACGAACGAAATTCTTGCCTACATCTAATTCTGCCATTGAGAAATTCCTTTTTGTTATGGTTAAATACCGGCGTTTTGCACCAGTCTGAGTCATTCACTTCGTCCACAAATGCCTTTGCTTCCTTTTGTGGCGACGCCTTTTAACGCGCTCACAATTCTTTCGCAATCATCCATTAACCTTTCACGCAAAATTTTGCCGCACGAACTAGCCTAACTGCTGTATGTCCTCATCGAGCAGTCGCGTTTGTTTTTTCAAAAATTACTACCACCTCTTTTTTATAATTTGTCATTGCAGTATCTCACACAAAGCTCTCCCTAATTGCAACGAACACTCGCCACAAAGTGAAAGACTTATTTCATTCATTTCCCGGCAAGCGGCCCCTGAATGCGGCCTATCGAAGCGACACATGATCATAGTCACTTAAGCGCGCCTATCTTAATGATACGGCGCGCTATTTTTCGGCCTATTCGGCACAGCCGAATACGGCCTCTTCGCTCGGCTATTTCGTTCAGAAACGCGCCTTTACGCACGTTTCCGAACGAAATACGCCTCACGGCGCTTCGCACATTTTATTGTGTTTTTATGCATTTACAGTCTTGACGGAAGAGTTTTTTTTATGAGGCTCTGTCTTTTACCTTAGTTTAGCTAAAAGACAGAGCCTACAAATGATGATTAATCATCTAGAATAATATAATTATGAATACCTAGATTATCGTTATAAACCACTGCAATCCACGAAATTTTCCTAGAATACTCTGATAACTCTACTGTAGCTTTGTTTTATCGATATATAGTCGTTTCTAAGCATGAAAAAGACTTAAGATTACTGTTAAATCGCCTGCGTCGCGAAGCCGAAGGCAAGCAGCGTGCGCTCCAGACGAGCGGGCGCGCCTGTTGAAGACGAAGTCAAGTTCGCGCCCGCTGATGAGCTTTTGATATTTTGAGAGCGTTTGAATACAGTTCGAGGA
>JAZRWH010000008.1:0-1211 GCA_045599585.1 Myxococcota bacterium | reverse complement strand
CTGAAAAATTATATAAAATACTAAGTATTGGATTGGGTATTCTATTTATATTAACACTAGCTGCTTTGATTATCGTAAAATCAACAGCAAAAGGTTAGAAACTTTCTTTTGTTTGGTAGGGGAAAGTCTTCCCCTAAGCGGCTATTGCCTTTGGCAATACGCCGCTACCCTCTCTGCCTAAGGCCATTCGTAAGTGCTCTTGTTCAAAAACGAAAACGTCCGCAAACAGGATTGTCTGCGGACGCTTAAAGGGTGTTTGTGAGGATAAATTTACTCGTCTTCGATCTGGGTTATTTTAGCATTTGCGTTACGTGTTTTAATTGCCTTTTGAACGATGCGTTTTTGGTCGATTAATGCGTTGATATAAGTGGCAAAGGCTTCGAGTTCAGCCGTTGGAGCAACAATGAGAAGCGCATTGATAACTTTAATCATTTCTCTATAGGCCGCAATCGTATCGAGTTTTGATGTTTTAATGCCTCCTGGAACCTTGTTCGACTGTTCTTGAACGCGGAACTTATACATTTCGGTAAAGGCTCTGCATTTGGTATCGAGATCTTCAATCCAACATTGTGCACCTGAGCGAAGGCGAATATCGAGAGGCACGTGGTTGAGGTCATCGATCAGGCGTTCCATAATGCCGTACTCTGTAGCGAAGGACTTGTTTGTCGGGTTTTCGTATTTGCTGAAAACATCGTACAGAACTGTAGCGGCATTGCGTACGTCTTCTTTTGGATGACTGAGCATCGCATTTAAATACTGATTGAATGCACGCCAACATTTGTCAGCTGCTGCATCGGTCATGTTCAGCTCTTTAGAAGTCGTTAGATCGTTGTCACCTTTGAGCACTTCGTTATACGCCGAGAGAGAATCGATAAATTCTTTACAAGCATCAGGTTGCTTTTTGCAAACATCGTTGAGCTGTCGCGCGACTTCGTTCATAAATCCATAAGCATCTTCGTTGGTAAGATGAAGTAAATCAATCGTGTTGATCTTCATGACATTCTCCCTTTATTCTTTAATTTTTAAACACCCTTTACCGTGTTAGGCAAAAATGTTTTTATCACCTTTTTTTAACTTAGAACAAATTTTTTGAAACAACATTGTTTGCTTGTTACGGTGATTAACCTAAGCATCTTAGCCGAATGCCCGCGCGCCTTTGGCGCGCGAGCAAAAAGGGAGGTGGAGATATCGCATCTACCCCGCCCGTCTTG
>JAZRWH010000007.1:0-24402 GCA_045599585.1 Myxococcota bacterium | reverse complement strand
TAGCACTTCCCTTTCGTTTAACGTAAAATGAGCAAATGATCGCATCAAACCTCCGTATGTGTAGTTACGCAAAATCATCATACACCGGATTGATGCGGTCCTTCTTCATTTTTATGCATTTGAAACGATAATCTACCCACTTCCCCCACACACGCAAAACAATATAAAAGCTGTTCACTTTTAATTTTTACTATGCGTTATACTAAAAAGCCTCAAACCTTTACACCACAAACAAAACTGCTATAACGCTTAGAAGAATACTGTATAAATAACAGTATTCTAACATATCCATAAATTCCAAGCTGGAGATATGATTAATTATGAAAAAAAGTTTATTTTATATTTTAATGTCAGCAACACTTTGCTGCACGGCCTGTGATGACGATAGCAAAACCAGCAAAGAGAGCAATGATAATAAAGAACAGCATGAATCACTCTGCCAAACAGAATGTGCTCCAGATGAGGCATGTGTACAAATCACTTATGATCAGGGTTACACTTGCGCAAAAAAATGCGAAATCCCCGAACAAAAAATAACGGCTTGTCATGAAGAAGATGGAACGGCTTACACCAAGATCGTTTCGATATGCGGGCTTGCCAAAGACAATCAAACGCTCGTTGAACAACCGCAAGATGACGTAACGTGGTGCGATAGCAACCAATGCAACGCCGATAAAACAGCTTGTTACGATCCTGTCGATGAAAAAGATAGTTTATGCACTGACGAAGACGGTTTATCAATCTGCGAAGAGGGGTACACCTGTGTTGTGGTCGATTATTATGGCGAAACCACGGGATTATGCATCAACCCGCAAGACGAATCATGCCAACCCGCCTCTTCACCCAAAACCAACTGTCATATGAACGACGGCCAAGCGATCTATAGCGAAACAGAGTGTTTTGTCGGAGTTGGTCCAGATGAAGGCAAGTTCGTTCCCTTTACATTTGAAGAAAAATGTCTGGCTGATGAAATTTGCGGTGACAAGGACGGCAAGGCAGCTTGTGTCAAAGCTGAGCCCGAGGAAGGCGGTAAAGATCTAGGCTGCGGAGCCAATTTCGTCGCATCCTGCAATGCTGACGGCTCTACACACGCTTGCATCAAAGGTAACGTTGTTGACACGCCATGGTCTTCATCGGTCATCGGTACATGCCACGTCTTTGCTGATGCCCAATACGCTGGTTATATTATTGAAGAGTCTTGCACGGTTCTCGAAATGCCTCAGGAATCCTGTTTTTATGGCATCTACACCAAAAAATCCTGCGGCAAAGCAGAAAACGGCAAATACTATTGGTACATGTCTGACGCTTATTCATGCCCAGGTGAATGCAATACAGACGGCAAAACCTGTAAATAAATCTCAATCTTAATTTAACGCTGTATGTGTTGACGAATGATCACCTAATATCATTCGTCTGTATTTAACAATTATCGATATCATAAATTACCCTCTGTTCAACGATCGATTCCTACGAACCCCCATTCAGGAGCCCCTCATGAAAAAGTTTTTATCATCCATTCTCGTGCTATCTGCCATGTTGAGCTTAGCTGCATGCGACGACGATTCCAAAGACAAAAAAAAGACCCAGACAGATAACAACACTCAGTCAAAGTGTGAAGAAAACGCTCTTCAATGCAATGACAACACGCCCATCATATGCCACGAAAATGATTGGATACCGCTCCCCGCCTGCGGATCCAATCAAACATGCGATCTTGGTGTATGCAAAGACAAACCCAACACGGGCGGCTCTAGCGAGGAAGGCGATGTCCAAGATTCTGAAGACAAGTTCTGCGAAAACGCCAAGAGTGATTATCTCTGCGATGGCAACGATTACGTAGTTTGTCAATACGGTCATGTTGAATCGCGCGTTCGCTGTGCAAATTCTTTAGGCACTGACTATTCTGGCAATATTTGCGTCGATGACGGCGAATTCAGTCATTGCGGCTGCAACACAGACAACGACTGCCGCGAGGGCTTTAGCTGTGACAAGAGCTACAAATATTGCGTCGAATCCACGCCATCCGAAGACTGCAACGCTTCTGCCTGCAAAACTGCTGAAGCCAACTATCAAGGCAATATTTGCGTCGATCATTTTGGCGTTTCGGAATGCGGTTGTAATACCAATGACGACTGCAAAGAAGGCTATAGCTGCAGCAACTGGGGCTACTGCTCTGCAGCTTCTGATAATTTCGACAATTGCGATGCATCCGTTTGCAAAGCCCAAACAGGCACTGAATATCAGGGCGACGTCTGTTTAGAACTTGCAGACGGTATAGGCTACTGTGGCTGCAGCAATGACAAAGAATGCAAAACGGGGTATCACTGCAGCAACTGGGGCATCTGCAACGAAGGTGAACCAACAGGCAATGACTGCGATCCCGAATCGTGCAAAGCCGGCATCGGTTATTACGCAGGCGACATTTGCGTCGATTATTATGAAGACGGATCCTTCTTCGATTGCGGCTGCTATCAAGATTCTGACTGCAGCAATAATACCAAATGCATGCTCGAGGAAGGCTACAAAGCAGGTTACTGCTTCTAATCATCCTTTGTTTTGTGCGGGGGAAGCCTCCCCCTGAGCCGCTATCGCCTTTTACAAAGGCGATACGCGTCTACCCCCTCTTCACCTTCTCCCAAAACGCTTCTATGTTTGATATGAAAATACTTGAAGAAGGCGATTCAGCTGTAACAGCACCTCATCTTCGCTTCGCTCAGACATTCTGATCTCACCGCGTACCTATTTGATTTTACACTTTTTATACCTCAATTAGGAACGCTCAAGCTTGAAATGCTTTCGACAAAAGAGAAAGAACATCATCCTCTTTAATATATAAGTCGACCTACAACGCTGACGACACTGAACTGATCAAAAAATCAAAAAAAACGTCACGAAAACATTTTCGATGGCACTACTGTAAGGAGGAAAACAAAGTGTTCTCCTCCGGACTGCACCCCAAACAAAACATAACCCCTACAACGCTTGTGATGAAAGCCTGTTTAGATAGCAGATTAAAGTTCATTGTTATTTATTTCTTTCCGTTTTTAGAACTGTAAACTAAAACTCAATGGAAATATCGTCTTCGTTTCCTCCCTCACCGTCAGGGCCTTTTGATGTAATAATAGTCTTATTTGAATTTGAGTTTTGGAAAATATAGGAATTACCCCACGCATCTTTGAGCTTTTCTTCATCAATCAGAGGTAGAGGTTCACCATCAGGCGTTTTGATAAGATCATCTAAACTATCAGGATCCTTTTCATAACGAAAATGATAATCTCTACATGCCGACTTTAAATCATCGAGCCAGCTCTTTGTCTCTTTGATTTGAATAATTCTTTTAGGAACTGTAGCCCCAAATTCAATGGAAATATCGTCTTCGTTTCCTCCCTTACCGTCAGGGCCATTTGATGTAATTGTTGTATTAATAACAACATCTTTGTTTTCTTTGTCATCATGATCAAGAGACCATGATGACATGCGTTGATAGCCATTACCCCATGCATCTTTGAAATTTTCTTCGGATTCAATCAGAGGTTTACCATCTGGCGTATTAATAAGATCGTCTAAATAATCAATCTCTTTTTCATACTTAGCTTGATACTGGATAATGGCCGATTTTAATGCTTCGAGCCTATTATTTGTCAATTCAATGTTTGCACGTTCGGGGTTGCACCCCAAACAAAACATAACCCCCACAACGCTTGTGATTAAAACCTTTTTACATAACATAGTTGTTTGTCTCCCAAATCAAAAGTAAGCCCCAACAAAGGGACTGCTTCTTTTTCTTCGCTTGCCCCTAATTTGTCAAGTTTGCCTTTGTATCTGCGGCTTCGTTCAACGCATGTTCGAGGTCTTTGAGCTTTTCGGCGGTTTTGGTTGCATCAATACCAGACAGGGCCGCCCAAATTAGAGAGTGCTTAAAAGAGGTGTAAGGCTTCTTAGAGTTCTCAGATGCTGCGCCCTTTCGAAAGGTCTTTCTAAGACCTTAGGGAATTCCTTAGTAAGACTTCACACAAAATGTGTGCACTCTCAAATTTAATGCCGCCGAAAATATCAATAGCGAGCGATATCAACCTCTAAGCATTCACAATCTTCGACGCCATTTTTGTAACAACCAACAGCCTTGCAGCCCTGATGTCTACTAATGACATCCATGAACGTCGAATCAGAAGCGTCGAGGGCAGTGTCTACCCAAAAACCATCTACGCAGACACTCGTATAATTCTGCCCCTCCCAATTGGTATAAACAGTAAGACCTTCTCGGCCGCATTCTTCAGTAATATCACAACCAAAAGTAGAGAACGCGATCGTTACGAAGATGAACGCAGTAATCAAATGTATATAATTTTTCATGTCGGTCCTCTCAATTAATAATTATAAACGAGCGAGAAAGTGGGAGAAATCTCTTCGTGACAGCTGCCGAGCCCAAGATAATTGAGGGCAAAACCGAGTGCGATTGTGTCCGTCACGAGGAAATTGAAGCCGACTTGAAATTTGATTAAAAACGAAGACATAAAGCCTTTGCCTTCGCCAATCGCTTTTCCCATATAGATGACGCCACCGCCGCCTAAAGTCATATAAGCCGAATCTGAAATAGGAATAAAGCCGAGGAGCATTGCACCGATGTTGCCAGCATAACCATCCCATTCACCCTCTTTGTGAATCTTGTACGTATACCGATAAGGTGCTTGATGCCCCCTAATAGACGGACGATGCGTATCGGTTTGATCCTCATATGCATAAGCCGCACGCAGACCGAGCTCAAGATAAAGTCCGAATTGCTCAAATCTGTAACCGAAATCGACACACCCCTGAATACCAGCAACCGATGTCACAAAATCGCGAACACCGCTTGAAACCGTTTCTTGGAAAGCTACCGTAGGGCCGATATTGAGGAGAATAGACGGACCAGAGGAGGAAAACATCGAATGACTGACTTCATCATCTTGTGCCATGGCTGTAGCGGGTAGAAGCAAAAACGCTAAAAGCGCTAATAAATAATAATACAATCGCATTGTCATCCCATTCATCAAGTTAGTTAAATTACAGCTCACCATAAGCTGTATACATATTCACGAAATTTGCGCAGTATCAACAGCACTTACACAAATGAAGTTTGGCTCATTATAGGTATCAAAAAACGATATTCAAGAGCAGGTCTACTTAAGTTGCAAAATGTACAGCCTTATTCTGCAACACCATAATCGCGAAGATATTTTCCAAAAGCAGCCATGAGGCCACGCATGAGCAAAACAAACCATGAACTTTGTGGACCATCTTCACAAACGATAAGGATTTCGCGCGTTTGATCACGCGTACCTGTAACCGTAACAAGCAGCTGAGCATGTGCATCCACTTTAACGCCCCAAGGCCATTTCATTAGGATTCGACAACGTTGCCAAGACCCCTCAACCTTTTCAAGTTCTGCAAGCGGAACACGCGAAAGACGGTACATCTGTCGGTTTGAACCTAAATCTTCGACTCGAACAGCACGCTGAAAATAACGTGGAATCCATTTGATAAAAAGGTCTGCTATCTCTGAAACTGAACGGCGCGGATAACGCGCTATACGGTAAACATAGTTTCGCCTCTGCGATGCAACCTCGACTTCGGCACGAACTTTTTCATCGCGAGCAGCCATACCAATGCGCGAAACAGCTGCATCCACTAACGAAACATCGCCAATCTCATTGACAAAATCGCGGCACTGCCTAAAGACATTCTCACGATTGTTTGGCTCTCCTATGCGGCTCATACTCTTGTACGTTACTTGGTGAAAATCAAGGCTTTGGATAAAGAGCACTTCGTCACGTGCAGCCTGTTTGGCATCACTGTTATCAATCAATCTGGCAAGACGTCGCTTGATCGTATGATTTGACAGCTCCGATTTAATACATTGAAGTAATGCGGCGTACGAAACCGAAGCTTCTCCTTCGATGAGCATGTGCTTTCTAGGCGAAGCTTCTGGCCAATTTTGGTGAAGCTCAACCAATTTTTTCATAAGATACTCAGGAGCAATGGGGGCAATCAGATTAAACAGACGCGTATCCTGAAGAGAAATCTTGTTGTGCTGCGCATACGAGATCATGCCCATCGTCTCAGAATCACTCGCGCTCCACATCGGCGTTGTTTTAACAATTTGAAGATTCTTGATATTTTCTTCAAAGATATTTGCCACTTCTCGCCAAAAATTCCAAGTACTGCCCATAGGACGATCATCTCGCGGAGAAAATCGCGTAATAAATACGACACGCAAATCAGGAATTGAACCTGCGACACTTGCAAAGTTCATAGCATCACAAAGTGCGACGTCGATATCTAAACCTTCGTAGGTACGTCCTTCAAAGGGCGGCGTCAGGCAGAAGTAATAAACGATGGATAAATCTTTGAGCATTTCACGCGCATCGCGTTCGCTGGTCATAGAACCAATGCGCCAACGGTCAACGCTCCATCCACTTGATGCCTGCCTGCCAAGTGCAATAATTTTTTCGCCTGGAGCATTTCGAGCTATCGTACGAGAAAAAGCAGCTGCAATACCGCCGAGTTGACCAGTAATTCCAATCATGATCACTCCTTATATGAATAGTTAAACGTCACGTAAGGCCACGAAAATGCGGCGATGTGTTATAGAGCGAGGAACGTATAAATTCAAATTGTACAGTCATGGCTAAAGTCGGGTAATATAAAGGATAAAATACCGAAACTAAAGCTAGGGCGCGTGCTATTTCGCGTTGCTAAATACGCACGACGCTGCCGGCCTATTTGCATAGCAAATACGTCCGGCACTTGATGAATCACAGCGCAGCCAAACAATAAAAAAGCCGTCCATAAGAAAACCTTATTCTGGACGGCTATACCTAGCTGCTCTAACGCAAATGTTTGATGAGTGATTTTACAAGATCGCGAATGCCATCTTGGCTTTGGCAACTAATGGCATGAAATTCGTAACCTTTTTCGCCAAAATACTTCGAAAGTCTGGGAATTTCGGAAGCTACATATTCTTCGTCACACTTATTTAGGACGACAACTTGCTTTTTGTTCGCGAGTTCATCGCTAAATTTTGCGAGTTCAGCATTTAATTTTTCGAAATCACCAATGGGATCACGGTCAGTTTCGCATCCTTCGAGCTGATACGTAACCTCGATGAGATGAACTAGGATTCGTGTACGCTCGAGATGTTTAAGAAAATCATGTCCGAGTCCTTTGCCTTCGCTGGCACCGACGATAAGTCCAGGCACATCAGCAATAACGAAGGGATGATTTTCGAACATTTCAACGACACCAAGATGCGGCGTCAGGGTCGTAAAAGGATAATCGGCAATAGCGGGTTTTGCATTGGAAACAGTCGAGATAAAGGTCGACTTACCAACGCTAGGGAAACCTAATAGACCGACATCTGCGAGCAATTTGAGTTCGAGACGTAGCTTACGTTGTTCACCGCTTCGACCATGTTCAGCGATGTGGGGAGAGCGATTTGTAGCGGAAGCGAAGTGGACGTTTCCGCGGCCTCCTCTACCGCCTTTGGCGACGATCAGCTTTTGGCCGACTTCAGTAATATCACCGATCTGTTCGTTTGTTTCAGCATCGAAGACGAGCGTTCCAACGGGTACGGGAATATTAACGGACTCGCCATTTTTGCCGTGTAATTTTTCGCGTCCGCCGGGCTCGCCATTTTTCGCGCGCAGAAAGCGTCTATAACGGAGGTGGCTTAGTGTATTGACGCCGGCGTCACCGCAGAGGGACACATCGCCGCCTTTTCCGCCGTCGCCGCCATCAGGGCCGCCAGTCGGCGTAAACATTTCGCGACGGAACGAAGCTTTACCGTCACCGCCTTTACCAGCGGTTGCTTCGACCTTAATTTCATCGACAAAGCGCATGGAGAAGTCTCCTTAAATTTTGGCAGAAATCGAGCACAAAAAAACACAAAAAGTATCGCGAGATCCGCGACGCCTTTTGTGTTCAGTTGGAATCGACCACCGCAGATCGATTCAGATTCGTTCTAAATGAGAACGAACTAGCCTTCGGCAGGAACAACGCTAACGCGTTTTTTGCCACGGCCATAGGTATCGAAGCTAACGACGCCATCGACGAGAGCGAAGAGCGTCCAATCGCGGCCGACGCCTACATTGGCACCCGGATGAACAACGGTACCACACTGACGAACGATAATATTGCCGGCACGGCAGACCTGGCCACCATAAATTTTGACGCCACGGTACTGAGGATTGCTATCACGACCGTTACGGCTGGAGCCTTGACCTTTCTTATGAGCCATTTTTACTTCTCCTGAGACTGATCGTGATTAACCGATCGTGGAAATGCGAACTTCCGTATAGGACTGACGATGACCTTTTTTACGGTGATAATTCTTCGTGTTTTCGAATTTGTAAATCGTGACTTTGCGGGCACGAGCATGACGAACAACCGTGCCTTCCACGTTTGCACCATCAACGATCGGTTTACCCACGCGAAGTTCTTCACCCTCGCCGATCGCGAGAACATCAAACTTAACCGTCGAGCCAACTTCCGCTTTAAGCGATTCTACACGCAAAACGTCGTCCTGGCTAACGCGGTACTGCTTACCACCTGTGCGTATCACAGCGTACATTTTACTAACCTCTATGCAAATACATAACAAAATAGCGCGCCTCTCGGCTCGCTGACTGACCAACGTTCGAACGCAAATTTTGCGCCCCCCGAAATGACGCGGTTGTTTACTCGTATAAGCCTTTGTACGTCAAGATAATTTTTGTAATATTTGCGCCTACATTCATCGCACAAATTCATTCGACACTTCAAAAGCTACCAAATGCGAATAAAATATCATTCCGTGAACAAAACTTTGCATTACATTCAAAGCGTTTTCGGTTAGGTGAAACTAAGCCACTCGCTGAATAATCTCGCAAAGCTCGATTATCAACCTAACAAAAACTACACACAAAAAATAAACCTATTTTTGCAAAGCAATCAAGAGCAATTCGAGCGCTTTTTGAGCTGCGGCATCCATGATCTCCTGACGCGTCCCACTAAACTCAAACGCTTGCGAAAATGCATGTTGATGTACCGATGAAAATAGTGCGATGCAGACTGTGCCCACAGGATAACGCGCATCACCGCCGCTAGGTCCGGCATAGCCCGTCGTTCCCACGCCCCACGATGCCCCGAGCGTCGTCCCAATGCCTGAGGCCATCGCCTGCGCCGTTGCACAACTTACAATCGAATCCGGGCGCGTCAACGCTTCATCTACTCCAAGCATCGAAGCTTTGATACGCGGCGCGTAGGCCGTCACACTGCCGACAAAAACAGACGAAGCCCCCGATGTACCCGCGATCCTGCGCGCAATACCTCCCCCCGTACAACTTTCTGCAACTGCAACAGTTTCGCCTCGCACACTCAACCGTTCGATCAATCGTTTGACCAAATCGTCATTCATGTTCCTTATTATCCCACTTTAAATGCCATCGTGATAAAAGGCACGTTTGGCAGTTGTCAACAAACTGCACAAAAACCGAGTACAGCAAATCATCGCTGTCCATCATGAGCCTCGCGCTGCTCCTCTTTATCATACCCAAAGCGCCTAAAACACTATGTACGATTTTCCTAAAGATGCTCCCGTCACGTTTGACGAAGCCCAAGAACGCGTCGACAAATGGATCGCCCAGTTCGAAGAGGGATACTTTCCTTCTTTTGTACAACTGGCACGTCTGTCCGAAGAACTCGGCGAACTTTCGCGTGCCGTCAGTTACGCCGAGGGCGCAAAAAAACTTAAATCAACTGACAAATTTGAAGAAGTTGCCAACGTCGAAGAAGAGGTCGGTGATCTTTTGCTCGTCCTCATTTGTTTTGCGAATGCACGCCATATTTCGCTCGGCCAGCTTATGCAAAAAACGCTCGAAAAAATCGACGCTCGTGACAAAACGCGATGGACTCCCAAAACACCATAAACGTGACTTTTTTTGGGAAATAGCCCAACCGCAATTATGATTATACTCTTGTGCAGCGACGCATTGCCATGAGTCGATGACAAATGCGCTTGCACAGAAAACATGCAAAAATCCTGTCTTGCACACAGTTTATTCAACGACTGCGAGACGCCTTTTAAGGACCATATTTTATGGCTAAAATAAAGAAAATGAAAAAAGCGGTCTTTGCGCTCCCAAGTCTGGTAACGCTCTGCTCCGTATTTTGTGCCTTTTTATCCATGGCATGGAGCTTTCAAGCTCAGGCACTTCAGGGCGTCGAACGTCTTGATATGCTATTTAATGCTGCACTCGCGATTATTGGTAGTATTATCTTTGATACGTTTGACGGAAAAGTTGCACGTGCTACACACACTTCCACAAAATTTGGCATGGAGCTCGACAGCTTAGCGGATGCGACGAGCTTCGGTATTGCCCCCGCCATTCTCATGTACGGCTTTGCACTTTCCGGTTATGGCTGGTTCGGCGTCATTGCCGCATTCCTCTTCGCAGCCGGTGCGATTCTTCGCCTTGCTCGCTTTAACGTCGAAGCCCCACCCGAAGGCGTACAAACTTTCTTTAAAGGTATACCCGCTCCCGGTGGCGCAGCCTGTATTGCCGCGATCGTCATGGCTGCAATCAAGAATGGCTTTACCGAATTCACATCTTTCGAAGCTAAAGCCCTCGGTTTTGTAACTGTGCTGATCGGTATTCTCATGATTTCGACGGTCAAATACAAAACCTTCAAAGGCAAAAAAACCATCGGCGATTTGATTTACGTCGCCATCGGTATTTTGGGCGTTTTTGTTCCGCTGTGGATCATCCGTGACGCAGCAACTTCCTTCTTCTGCCTCGTCTGTTACTACGTCGCCTACGGTATCCTCTACACCATGGTTGATAACCTAAAACACATGAAACCTCACAAACGTCGCCGCAAAAATTCGATGAGCATCACCGACATGCCCCCAGTGACGACCGAAACAAAATCTGACGAAGCCCAAGCGAGCGACGCTTCTTAATTTCCTGCCACTTTTAAGCCGTGTTCATCACGGCTTTTTTTGTATTTTGCTCCAGCGCAACCGGCTTACCCACACGCCTCCCCTTGGAGCACGCTTTTTGTTTTTTTGAGGGCGGCTTTGGCAATGTCTCACCTTCCGTTCGGCGCATTGCTCATTTTTGTTGGAGCATGCCGTCCCCAAACGCCTACGTGAACTTGTCGCCTACGGCAAGAGAGGGTAGCGGCGTATCGCCAAAGCCAAAAACCGTTCCCCAAACCAACTTTGTCATTCAAGCCAATTGCACGAAGCAAACAAACGGCTCAAGCCAAGGCGCAGGCGATAGACGCTCAGGGGGACACTTCCCCCATACATCAAAATTTAAAAGCACGGCGTATGAATATTATTCAAACCCAGGAAGAAATCTAGCGCCATCCTTTTTATTTTTAGGCTTAAATGGCTTTTTATCTTCGACAGGCGCAGCTATTCCCGGAAGTGTTTTTTGTATCGCAGCAGAACATTGCGATGCACGACTTTCGGCAAACGATTCGGGCACCCAAGCCCCGCTTTTCATGACAACGGCAACACTTCCCTCAAAAGGATCAAAAGTATCTTTGTCAACGATTGGAAGGCGCGGCGTACTACCTTCAGCAGTAAGGGCTCGCAGATCGTCTTCATCCTCAGCGTACATCGCTTCCTGAGAAGGCGTGTCACTGCACTTAGGCAGAGAAGCGCAGCTGTTCAGCGATTCCATCTTGAGTTCAGGCGTAATCTCAAGGGAAAGCTCCGCTTCGGACGACAATTCGTTGCGTCCTTCTTGCTTATTCAGGGATTCGACAGAAGGCACTGGAGGCTCGGTCTGATCCAAATCAATCCAAGAGAGGCTCAAAATGCGCGAAACGCGAAAGAGTCTATTTTCTTTGCGCGAATGACAATAAGCGATCATATATTTTTCGGCATTGAGTTCAATCGGCGTAATGCGTCTTGTCGAAAATCCACCACGCGTTCCGGTGTAATAACGCATTTCGAGATCGCGATGATCTGCAATGGCTCGTTCGATCATGACGAGGTGATTTTTGAGACACTGCGCCTCATCGATCGTTGAAGTTACAGATGTCGAGACACTCCAGGCATCATTCATTGCACCGGCGAACCAGTTGAGCAAGTCGTAGGCTTCAACTTCAATGCGCACGGCATCATGCGCGCTAAAAGTACGTAAAAGCTGATCTCGAGCTTTGCAGAGTGCAGTTTCAGAGAGTGTCGTTTTAGCAAAACGCGTAATGTGGCTCGTGAGAACGAGGGAAAGAGCAAGAGCAGCGCGCGTTTCAACATCATGAACCTCGAAAGAAACGACTTGAGACGTCATATCATCTTCGAGCTTATCGATATGGCGTGCGGGTTGAGTGGCCAGGTACTCAGCAAGTTTTCCACTGAGAATGGGCGGAGAAAGGTGTCTGCCATCCGTAACAGGGTCATCGCCAGAATAATCTTCTTGAGGAACATCATCGCTGCCAGCATTGCGTTCGGACGCTTTGCTTTCATTGCGTTCCTGACGTTTTTTTAACCACGACCCCAAAAGATCATCTTTATTATCTGCCATAATATGACTCCCGAAATGCGTCACAACCCGACAAAATGCGCGTTAAGACATACCTAGCACGTTTTAGCATTAGAATATAACATAAAACCAGAGTTTCAAAAGCCCAGGCACAGGAAAGCTTTCAGCGCGTTTTTATTTCATTATTTTCATTATTATAGAAATAAAAGTTTGGCGTTCCAAAAATGGTGTTTAAGCTTTGTGCTTTATGGGTCTTTATGCCCCACTCGATACGAGCAACTACGTTGGAGATAAAGATGAGCTCTGATAAAAAAGATAAGATACAGGCGCCAGCCATCGTCAAACCCGACACGACCGATACGAATTTTACCCTAACGACAGCGAAGCTTCCGCCTGCACTCAGACCGAAGCCGACGTTTTTGTCACATGAATTTGTGTTATTCCCTGAAGACATTGCAATCGTGACGAAGCTTGATGCATCGGATGAAGCGATTTTTTCGCAAGCGGTCAATGAAGCCTTTGAATGTGTCATCGCATTTGACCTCAGCGGTCGTCAAAAGAAGAATATCGGAGGTCCAGCCGAGTTTCTTCCAGTTGGTTTATTGGCACGCATCATAAAAGTAGACCGCGTGAATCCTAGGGAAAACCGCTATACGATCCGCGGTGTACGCCGTGTTTTGATCGAGAAACTTGAGTTTGACGGAGCATACAACATTTATCGCTCTACGATTGGGGAGATCAAAGAAATCCCGTTTCCGACCATAGGAAGCGAGCTATTTGAATCACAAAAGAAACTGCGCGCGCTCCGCCAACTGAGCCATAAGCTCTTTGAGCACAAGGCTGGGGAACAAGCGCAAGAAATGATTCGCATCATAGAGGATGAGAACCGTAGTGCAGGATTTTTGTGTGACAAGCTTGCCCGTGCATTGGACATTATGCCGCGCGAGCGTGGCAATGTACTCAATCTTTTGGACGTTACAGCGCGCGTCGAATACGTGCTCAAAGCGATGACGCAGCAAATTGAAATGCTCAACTTCATGGCTGAGATCACGGCTGGTGTCCATGCAGATCTCGAAAAGCAACAACGCGATTATTTTATTCGTCACCAAATCAAAGCATTGCGCAAGGAGATTGGTGAAGAAGACGATTCAAGTGATCTTGACGAGATAAAAAAACGCCTTGAAGACCTGGATGCACCTGACGAAGTCATTGCTGCATGCAAAAAAGAGCTTCACCGTCTCGGGCAGATGTCAGCAGCCAGTTCTGAGTACACGGTAGCTTACACGCATCTTGAAACTGTGATGGACATCCCTTGGCGCAAGACTACGACGGACAATCACGACATCGCAGAAGCGCGCCGCATTTTAGATGCAGACCATTTTGGACTTCAAAAAGTCAAACAACGTCTATTAGAATTTTTGGCAGTTCGAGCACTTAAACCGGATCTAAAAGCCCCCATTCTATGTTTATACGGACCGCCTGGTGTCGGCAAAACGAGTTTAGGTAAGAGCGTCGCCAAAGCATTGGGCCGCAAATTCCACCGTATCAGTCTTGGCGGTATGCATGATGAGAGCGAAATACGAGGCCATCGCCGCACGTACGTCGCGAGTATGCCTGGCCGAATTGTTCAAGCGCTACGCCGAGTTCAGACGATGAATCCCGTCATCATGCTGGACGAACTCGACAAGCTCAACAATGACATTCACGGCGATCCTTCGAGTGCACTTTTAGAGGTTCTCGATCCTGAGCAAAACAACACGTTTGCCGACAACTACGTCGAACTTTCGATCGACCTGAGTCAGGTTCTTTTCATCACGACGGCGAACAATATCGATGCAGTTCCTGGTCCGTTACGCGACCGACTTGAGCTCATCGAAGTTCCTGGCTACACAAGTTTTGACAAGCACCACATTGCTACCGAGCATCTGATTCCCAAAGTTCTTGAAAACCACGGTCTGACAGAAGCTCAAGTAGAACTTAAAGGCGAAGCGCTCGACGCGATCATCGCGCACTACACACGAGAAGCCGGCGTACGCCAACTGGAACAACAGTTAGGTGCTGTGATGCGCAAAGTTGCGACGGCGGTAGCCGAAGCAAAATCGAACAAAAAGCGCGTCAAAAAAGCGGTCATCGGCCCCAAAACGCTTGAAAGCTATCTTGGCAAAATCCGCTACGATCACGAAATCGCACAAAAGCATCCCGTATCGGGCACTGCGACAGGATTGGCGTGGACGCCCGTAGGCGGCGAGATTCTGTTCATCGAAACGACCTGTGTTCCAGGCAAGAGTGATATTGTCATGACGGGCAAACTCGGCGATGTCATGCAAGAAAGCGTACGTACAGCGCTGACACTGATCCGCGCTCGCGCCAAAAAGCTTGGTCTTCCGGATGGTTTTATGGACAAAAAAGACATCCACATTCACTTTCCAGCAGCAGCAACACCCAAAGACGGCCCATCGGCAGGCAGTGCTATTTTCTGCGCATTGCTGAGCCTGTTTACCGATAAGATCGTTCCAGCGACGCTAGCCATGACTGGTGAAATATCACTTCGCGGTCTAGTACTTCCAATCGGCGGCTTGCGAGAGAAAATCCTTGGCGCCTATCGCGCCGGTATTAAAACGATATTGTTCCCCAAAATGAACCTGCGCGACCTCGATGACATACCGCAAGAAGTCACCGATGAACTCGAACTGCATACAGTTGATACGATCGATCAAGTTTTAGATATCGTGTTCGGTGCTGACAAAAAGAAGGCAGCCAAAACGCGCTATGTGCGCAAGGCCGCTAAGCCAACCGTTAAAGCTACGAGCAAAGAAACGCCGATTGAGCCAACCGAGAACAGCGACGAAACTTCTACGGAAGTGCGCGAATAGGCTTATTCTGGCGGAGGGGGTAGCGTCGTATCAGCGATGACAAGGGGGCAGATTCGAGGCATTGAGCGCGAGGCGGTGGGAACGGCCTAAAGACCGTGACCGAACGCTGAGACGCGAGGATGACGACGAAGATGCGCCATTGTCAAAGCTGATAGACGCTCAGGGGGAAACATCCCCCTACCCTAAAATACCAACAGCAATCAGGTTGGCGCCCCTTCGGGGCGATTAGTGTTTGCATCCGCTATGATGCATCAAACTCGCGCGGCGATTAATCAGCGCGGCGAATATCACGAATCAAAGCATTAGGGCTCGGTTGTGCATCATCGATTTTGATAGCGTCAACGAGCATGCTACATGCTTTTTCGGCTTTAGCCTCATCGTTGTAATAGACATTATAAAGGGGTGTACCTTCGGCGACCTGATCACCGATCTTGTGTAAGACTTCAAGACCGACGCTGTGATCGACGGGCGCACCAGCAACTTCACGTCCGCCGCCCAGAACGCAGCTAGCTTTGCCGACCATTTCGCAATTGAAAGCCGAGACGTAACCAGCGCGAGGCGCTTTGACGACCGTAACATTAGGCGCAATTTTGAGAAGGCTGTAGTCGTCGACGATCCTAGGATCGCCACCCTGAGCGGCAACATTCTTGCGCATTGCTTCAAGAGCGCGACCGCTTGAAATAGCACGAGAAAGCTCTTCGCGCGCATCATCGGGAGAAATACCTTTCGCGATTGAGAGCATTTCTGTACCGAGGGCATAGCAGATTTGCTCGTAGTCTTTAGGTGCGCGACCTTTAAGCATTTCGATGGCTTCGATGAGTTCGTTAGCATTACCAACGGCGACACCGAGCGGCTGATCCATGCTCGTAATACAAGCGCGAGTATTACAATGCATAGCATTACCGATAGCGATCATGGTGTCAGCGAGTTCTGCGGCGGCAGCTTGAGTTTTCATGAAGGCACCCGAGCCAACTTTGACATCAAGGACGAGTCCATTCAGACCGACAGACAATTTTTTGCTCATAATCGAAGCAGCAATAAGCGGAATTGAAGGAACCGTGCCGGTTACATCGCGAAGCGCATAGAAGATTTTGTCAGCAGGAACGAGCGTACCGGTCTGTCCAGAAATGATATATCCGCAATCATGAATTGCAGTTTCGATCTCTTTTTCGTCGAGATCGACGCGGTACCCTGGGATAGATTCGAGTTTATCGAGCGTGCCACCTGTATGACCGAGCCCACGCCCGGAGATCATAGGAATGACCGGCCCGCAAGCAGCGACCATCGGAGCGAGCGTGAGGGAAACTTTATCACCCACACCGCCTGTAGAATGTTTATCGACTTTAAAGTGATTGCCGAGGCCCTTGAGGGACATGGTATCACCGCTGTGAAGCATGGCGTCTGTGTATGCAACGAGCTCATCGCGCTCCATACCTTTAAAATAGACGGCCATCAGGAAGGCTGCGATCTGGTATTCTGGCACTTCTTTGCGGACAACGGCATTTACAAAGTCACGGATATCTGCAGCACCAATGGTTCTTCCATCACGTTTGGCTTCAATCAAATCTACAACGCGCATATTTTCTCCTTCCTAAGGCTGTAGTTGGACCCAACGATAGAGTCCGGGCAAAAAGTTCCACAAGACAGCAGCTTATTCTGTCCTCAAAGCCTGTGTCACTGTGCATCAGTGCATTTGCGACAGGGTGAGCAACCGTCCTAACGAACAACAATTATAACTTAGAGTTGCGTTTTAGTCGGCATATTTTCGGTTTAAGCGTCACAAAATACGAAAAAAAGGATAGATCATTGTAGTTTTGAGACGTTTACCCTCAAAAGGTGCATGCGCGCTCGCTGCTTGCCTCCGGCTTCGCGACGCGTGCGATTTAACAGTAATCTTAAGTCTTTTTCATGTTTAGAAGTGACTATATATCGATAAAACAAAGCTACAGTAGAGTTATCCGAGTATTCTACAAATTTTTTGTGGGACAGCAGTGACTTTAGGGGATAAAAAAGAGGCGTTGCAAATTGGATTTTTACAACGCCTCAAACATTATTGAATGCAATCCATTATTCTGGGCAGAGTCCGGTTGCTTCAACGCATTTTTTGCTACATTCGGTCTCATCGCGAGCTTCAACGAACATCAAACTACCGTCGGTACCATACTCGCAAGCATTCGTTACGCTGTAATAGTAGGGCCAATCGGGATCATCTTCATTAATGCACATATTACCGAGGACACCAGCGTGTGTGCATAATTCGAGTTGTGCGGATTCACCACGGCAGGCAGCATTGCGGATCGCAATATTTTTGGAATAAGCTTTTTGAACTCTCATAGCGCATCCATTGTAAGGCGCGCAGTCATTGATCTCAACGACTTTATCGTAACCGCATTTAATTTCTTTGTCGCCATCACAATACTCTTGGAAAGTCAAAGAATTGCAAGGATCGCCAACCTTTATGTTCATATTGCTATTGTCATAGCAGAGGCCGTCGCGACAATTCTGATCGGCATCGCACTCGGACGATTTTGTACAAGTTTTGACACCAGCGAGCTGTGTGCATTTATCCGCAATACAAAGCTCGTCATCACTGCAAGCTCTTTCCACGATGTTTCCGGAAACGCAGGTGCTAAGCGTATGAAGATCTTTGCAGCTATCGACGACGCAAGCGGCATTGTCATCGAGGACGCATTTACCGCCTTTGCATGAAGACCCAATAGAGCAGCGTGTATAAACTTTAGTCGGAATATAATCTTTGCCGTCGGTGAAATACATATCTGAGCAGGTCATAACCGTAGAATCATCGGAGCAGGTAGGTGCATCCGTCAAATTGCATTCACCTTTTTCAGGTTTATCATTACCACCGGTTGAAGGATTGTCATTGCCGTCTTCGGCTTCTGCAATACAACGGTTAAGTTGATCAGAGCATTTATAATCGCAATTACCATGCGTATATTCGCCGGCGACACAGATCATAACCGTTTTTTCATCGTAGCAGAAATCACTGCCAGCCGTGCAAGCTTTGCCTTCATCTTCGTAAATTGGTTTATTATTGTTTTCGCCGTTCGAAGGATTGTCATTGCCACCGTTTGAAGGGGTGTCATTGCCTTCGGTTGAAGAATTGTCATTGCCTTCGGTTGAAGAATTGTCATTTTTCATAGCATCGTCTTCGACGGTAGCGTCATTTTTCGATTTAGATTTATCTTTATCATCATCATCGCAAGCGAAGGTTGAGAGAGAGAGCGCACAAAGTATAGAAGCGAGTAGTGTAAGTTTTTTCATAGTAGTCCTGTTATTAGGCTGTAAATATATATTACGGATGAGATCCGTGCACTGAGCAGCTTTATGTGTTGCTGCTTTCAATTGTATAGCACGCAGTAATACAAGACTGAAGTAAGAAAATGTAAGATAATGTAGTTTTATGTAAGTTTGATAAACACATAAAAAAAGAGCCATCGAAAGATGGCTCTTAGAATTGGAGATCAGCTTAAGAAGCTAATCCATTAACCGAGGAGGCGTTTAACGCTTTCAGAAAGGAGAGCGATGAAATTGGAAGCGACGCGGCGACCGACTTCCATGACCTCGAGGTGATTAAGTTTTGTAGCGGAGAGGCCAGCGCCTTTATTGGTAAGGCAGGAGATACCGGCGACTTTCATGCCCATGTGGTTTGCGACGAGGACTTCGGGAACAGTCGACATACCGACGGCGTCTGCACCGAGGCGCTGAGCCATACGGACTTCAGCGGGAGTTTCATATTCGGGGCCGTGGAAAGCAGCATAAACGCCTTCGCGGACGGGGATATTAAGAGCCTTAGCCGACTGACGAATGACTTCGGTCATTTCTTTATTGTAAGCTTCGGTCATATCGGGGAAGCGGGGACCGAAATTGTCATCATTAGGCCCGACGAGAGCGCTAGAAGCCTGCATAAAGTTGATATGATCATTAATGATCATGAGGTCACCGGCATTGAAGTCGATATTTACAGCGCCAGCAGCATTTGTAACGATAACGCGAGTGCAGCCGAGGCAGCGCAAAATGCGCATGGGGAAAGTAACGCGTCTAAGATCGCCGCATTCATAATAATGAATGCGCCCCTGCATCACGACGAGATCTTTGCCGTTGAGTTTACCGAAGACGAGGTTACCGGCATGACCATGCACGCTAGAGGTAGGGAATCCTTCGATATCGGCGTAGGGGATAACGACTTTATCTTCGAGGGCATCAACGAAAGCGCCCAACCCAGAACCGAGGACGACGACGAGATCGACTTTACGATCACATTTTTCACGAATACGGACGGCAACCGCTTTAGCGGCATCATACAGTTCACCCACGACGCAACTCCTTATACAATTACAAGAAAGGACTTAATGAATAATAGACAGGCGATCTATAACTACAATAGACAGGATATCCATACATGAAAATACGCGTCAGATTGTAGGGATCTGAATCTGATTATTCAAAAATTTCTTAAGATAGATTTGAGAGACGAGTACAACAAAGGCGCGCTAAAAAGCCCGGCCAAGCCGGGCATATAGCGAGTGATTTAGAACGATATAAGGGGATTAGGCATTCGCGAGGGAATAAATACCGCGGCTTCCGTGAAGAATGAGACCGTCTTTAACCCAATTCTTGAGGAGGCTGGAGAAACGCGTCTGGAAGGAGGGATTTTCGCGATGATCAGCGTAGGCACCTTTATAGAGGAGCTCACGAATTTCTTTGGCGCTGAGTTCACCATTGGAGCTACGAAGAATGCTGAGAACCGCTTCGCGGAGATCTTCTTCGTGGATGGTAGGATATTTTCCTTTGCGACCGCGACCAGGGACTTTAGCTTTGACTGCTTTGGCGGATTTTGCATCAGCTGCGTCAGCATCGGCTACAACAGCATCATCCGCAACTTTGGCTTTACGGCCAGGTTTGCCAGCAGGTTTTTTAGCTCTTTCGACAACTTTAGGAGCGGAAAAGCTATTATCTTTATTTGCACTAGAAACATCAGAGGCTTTAAGATCAAAAAGATCGATTAAAATGCCTTTGGCAGCTTCAACTTCTGTATCACTTAAACCAGAAAGCACTTGATAAATCTTATCTTCAAGCATTTTCTGAATTTGACGCTGAGCAATTTTCTCTTGAACGCTCATTCCTTTAGCCATTTGTTTCCTCCAATACGAGTTAAATAGCGTCAATTTTCTATTCATTAATGACGCCGTACCTTGAAACGATTGCTTCTATAATCATACTGTAATTTTTTTGCAACCTAATTATTTAACTTTTTTAAATCCGCGCCACTTAAGGCTTTGCGAGCGTAATTATTTACGTTTAGCTTCTGTTTATTCCAATATTCAGATTTTTTACAAAAATAAACCTCAAAATCTCAAATCAACAATTGAAGCCAATATGATATTGTAAGCATAGATCTATTATCTGTGTCCACTGCTGTCCCACAACATATTCTCATTAACTGTAACGAAATGCGCTCGTTACAGAATTTTATACTTTTCTTATTCTCATTCTGTCCGGCGGACGGCCCAAAGGGGCGTCGTATCGCGGACGCCCCTTTGGAATCCCCGCGCTCTTTTGTCGCGCGTGCAGAACTCACTTCGTTCAGACATGCTGCACGCGCGGCAGCCCCATGGTGTATGCAGGTAAATGGGATGGATTGAATTCGCTCATCGGCGGGCGCGAACTTGACTTCGTCTTCAACATGCGCCCGCTCGTCTGGTGCGCCCGCTGCTTGCCTTCGGCTTCGCGACGCAGGCGATTTAACAGTAATCGTAAGTCTTTTTCATGCTTAGAAACGACTATATCGATAAAACAAAGCTACTGTAGAGTTATCAGAGTATTCTATGAAAACTTCGTGGGACAGCAGTGATCTGCGTTATTGCTTTTCCAAAACAGAATTTTCAATAACTGCAATGAAACAAGCACGTTGTAGATGTAAATTCACTTTTTATCCCAATCCTGTCCTGTTGACGAACTCAAATAGCGACATATCACAGCCAATTTTATGCAATTGTCGTGGCATACCGTGATGTATCTGTCATCCACTCAATAAGTACAAAAGCATTTACATTCTTTAATGACGCGCCGCAGGCAGAGGGGGTAGCGGCGTATCTCCGAAAAAATGGCTACACATTCAAAACCACTACCGCAAACCCAAAAGTGGCCAAAAGGCCACAAATAAATGCTAAGACGTGCGTATAACGAAATATTAACCCATTTTTGAAGGAGATAGCCGCTCAGGGGGAGACTTCCCCCACCAAAAGACACCCTCCCCTTCATAGTGTTTATAAACAGATAAACACATCCTCTTCATGCTCAACAAAGCATCGTTCTAACAATAGAAAATACCCCAAGCACCTACGATGATCGTAGCAATCCCTTCGGCAGAACAACACCTCTGCATCCAACGCCCCTCCCAACTCAAAAATGCGCTGAAAATACTTACCCGCGGAAAAATCAATTTTTATTTGTAATTCGCCCCCCCCTTTTGTATGAGAGCGGCCGCATCTGTGGGCAAATTGCCCTTCTGGAGGTAAAATGAGAGGAATCCATTCCATTCTTTATTGTTCAGCAGTCACCGCACTCAGTTTCGCCTTGTTTGCATGCGCGGATTCAGAGTCAACATGCGATGATGAGACTTTTCAGCCACATTGCTTGTCAGACAAGTATTTGGAAATCTGTACACACGGCGAAATCGCAAAACAAGAAGCTAGCACGTGCCACATCTGCAAAGGCAGTTCGTTTATTAAAGACACGTCCAATCAAGCTTGTAAATAAAAGAGGCTATGATGAAGCATCCTTACTTTTCAATTTCTTTGATTGCTGCGGTTGGACTTTTATTGGCCGCCTGCGATGATTCCGATTCCAAATCCAAAAAAGACACACAACCTGTACAGACTCCGTGTCCAGCAACGGGCTCAAGCCAGTATTGTTCGGGCAACACACAGGTATTGTGCCTTGACGGCAAAGCTTATTACTCAGAATGCGACAAGTGTGAAGGCAATGGCTGCGTCTCGCAAAATCAATGTGATCCCTCATTATTCCGCCCGTCATGTAAGGATGACCAAACAGCGGTTGTATGCATCAACGGGACGGTCAACAATAAAATGTGTCAGCCCAACGAACGCTGCGTCGATCATGACTGCGTAAAAACCACGGTCAAATGCGATGAGAAAGATTTTAAGCAGACCTGTACGAATGACCAAACGATCACGGTATGCCAGGACAGCACGGTCACAACGAGTCCATGCCCTTACGGATGCTTGAATAATAAATGTAATGAAGAACCTGCGACGGGCAAGAGCATCTGCGGTAATCGCAAGTTAGAAAGCGGCGAAATCTGCGACACATGGGAAGTTGGCAACTTGACCTGCGCTGACGTGCCCGATATCGAAGAACTCGTAAGTACCGAAAAGTATCTTGGACAGCCTAAATGCAATGCAGACTGTACAGCGATCGAAATCGGCTCATGCTATAAATCTAAATGCGGAAACGGTTATTTGGATGAAGGCGAACTCTGTGATGCCTCATCAAGCCAGGTACATTCGACCTTCCCGTCATGCAACGATTATTATAATGCCGCGGCGAAAGGACTTTCGTGGAAACCAGGTGGTGAGCCTGGGTGCTCGTCAGATTGCAAAGCGTATAGCAAAGGTACGTGTCAACTCGAAGATCAACCTCGAGACGGGATTTTAAACTGCGAATTTTCTAACCTTTCAGAAGTGACTTTTGAAGGCTCGAATGTCACCTATCTCCAAGGTGATCTCGTTCTCGTAACAGACGGTTCCATTGACGATGATACCTTGATTCTTGGCGAACTAGCATGCGGCCATCGCACGACCGAAACCTACACATGGAGCTTGAAAAGCGGCAATTACGGAAGCGCCATTACCCAGTCTGAAACAGATCCCAATACCTACCACCTCCAAGCATGGCTCGATCCTTCATCCTGGCACGCCGGAAATTACGACTGCATTTTCCGCGTCAATTCACGTGGTGGCAACGGCAGTTTCTATCTTTGCCCCACCAGGTTGGGTGCGCCAGCAGAACAAGGTATCACGGATGAAGAAAAAATTCGTACATACGAAATCGAAGGTAAAGAAATTAACGGCGTTATCCTGTCTTACTGGGATTTCGAATCCGGTTTCTCAACCTCAGGTTCTGGCAAACCAACCGCTACGAAATTATATCCTGCCGAAGGTGTCTTGACGAGCGGCGCTCAGTTTTATGTTACAGGCGATAGCAAAGGCAACAACGTCATGACCATGCTTTCAGGCACGGGGAGTTACGGCACCTACGCTGCAAGCGCAGCCAACTGGAGCAAAAATACCAGCCTATCGGACAACGACAAACATTTCGTCGTAAGTTTCAGTACGCTCGGTTACCAAAAGATCCACGTCCAAATGGAAGTCGCCACAAGCAGCAGTAGCAAAAACCAACTCGCCGCCAAATACTTCGTCGGTTCACTCGCTTCGAATGCCATCACCTACTCCGTCTCGGCCACAGATAAAACATTCGAAACCTGGGAATTTGACCTCGAAAGCGCTTCCAATGCAAGCACTGTGACGCTCAATCTGTATAGCTTCGGCAATGAAGATGCCAATGCAACCTTCCGTGTCGACGATCTCTATATTCTCGGCGAAAAACTGTAGTTTATTATACCCTTTTTGCACACATGGCCTCGTTTTATACAACGAGGCATTTTTGTTTTCGACACCGTTCAAAAAAACGTCCCTTATATATCGAATTCATTTTCGAAAGCATCACAGTTCTCCCATCCATAACGTAGTAATGCATCCACTTTTATGATGACGCTCCGCCTATTGCTCCGCAATACGGCTTCGCAGCCGGGCTATTCGCTATGCGAATACGCCCGATAGCGTCCACACGAGTTCGCAAAATCGAAAAAACTAAAAAAGCCATTGGAATTCCGGTAAGATGAATTTGCTGAAACTCTCATCGAGACAGGAGGAACCAATGGCGAGAGTAATAAATAGGACAGAACTTCTTGAATT
>JAZRWH010000006.1:0-13755 GCA_045599585.1 Myxococcota bacterium | reverse complement strand
ACTAAGGTCTCTGACAGCTATATCAAACGTGTCTGTAATGAAATTAATCAGAGACCTCGAAAAGTACTTGGTTGGAAGACACCGGAAATGGTTTACTCAAATATGCATTTGGATTGACAATTTTCCGACTTCCCCCTTTTAAATGTAGGTGTAAAAAATACCCCCACTTACAATTGGGTTCGTGCAGTGCTATATAGGCATTGCGTGAAATGAAGCTCTATTTGTAAAAAAAGGGCTTTGCTTTGAAGAGTTAGGGGGATGTTTGATTGTGTTGAGACGACTTAAATTAGCACTGACTGTAAGTGTCATGACTGCGCTATTGTCATGCAGTGCAGAGCCGGTAGCGAGCGACGATAGTGATCTGACGTTGCCCGATGAGTCTTTGGTGACTTGTACGATTGTGCTTGGTGGCGGTGGAAAATCTCAACAAATCACGCGCACGCTTGCGCGGGGTGAAACCAGCGAAATTGTAAATACAGAGGGGGCTTGGGAATTTATCCGGTCAACATCGGGCGCATGTGCTTTTACGGTTTACAATCTTAAAGACGGTCATGGCAAAAGAACGACGTTGGGGACAGGTCTTGAAGCGAGGATTAGGGTAGGCGAAGACGGCATTCGATACTACGATATAGGCGGTGGTAACACATGGCGAGCGCGTTCAGTATCTATCACAGCATTTGATGATCTCAGCTGCAAATTGCGCATAGGTGGCAATGGCATTCGAATGAATTATTACATTGGTAATTATGCATTCTTGCCTGGAATGGACAAGATAAGCTATTTCAGAGGTGGAAATTGTGACGCAACCCTTTGGAACGGCAACGATTTTGGCGAATCTGACCACGATAACCGTTTTAAAATATTACATCCTAACGTTGCCAACGACGAAGATGGCAGTCAACAAGATACGTACAATATCGGTTTTCGTACGCGTGCGATAAAGCTCGTCAAGCATGCCGCCGTCTGTACGCCAGATGATCCCAACTATGATATGGGGCGATGCCTGCCCGAATATAGACTTCCTGATAATATTTATTCGCCCGGTGTCAACGATGATCTTGACGGAGATGGGCTCATTGATCTGTATGAAGATTACCTAGCCGCCTATTTTGCGCCCATGCTTTCAAATCATTCTTCCGAAGATGCGACGCGTACGAACGTTTATACGACCCTTGACGGTGACTCTGTTATCGAACCAGTCGCGGTATTTCAGGTACGCAAATCGATCTACGATCCGCTTGTACTTGAAATTGTTTATATGAAGCTTTGGGCTGAAGACTCGTGGAAGTGCACGATTTATTGCGGCGGTTGTGCGGGGCACGGAGGGGATACACAATCGACAACATTTTATATTAAAACGACGCCTAAGGATCATCCTGATCACGGTAAATACTGGTGGTTCTACTCTACAGATTACATTCCTACGCGAGAGAATTGCGTTTATTATGTTTCTAACGTCATTAACAGGGCGCATCTTGAATCGGTTGCTCAGCAAGAACGCCGAGAAGCAGTCTTGTTGGAGCGTTCTAGCGAACCTTATCTATACGATGACGATTCAGATATTACCGAGTCCGAAATCGATTCACGTTCACCAGCCGAAAAAGATTCAGACATTATCGAAAAAGATGATAGCGGTAGTAAAAGCCGCGCAGGTGAAGGGCACGATTTGTATTGGACCCAAGGAAGTGGTGGCATTCGAACGCCCCATTTTTACAGACTTGATTCCGAGCCTGACGACGTTCCAGCGCCGCACCTTTACGTCAATATTTCCAAAGGAAAACATCACGAGTTTCAAGATGCTGCGTTGGCAGGCAAAGATAATCCTGGAGGGTGTGGTCCTTACGTGACCGTGCGCGCTGACAACCGGGGTGAGCGACATGATCCGCCACTCCCCATGCGCGTTATGCTCGTTCGATCTGCGTTGGGCGCTGGCGATCGATTTGGCTACAATAACGTAGGAAGTCGCGACAAACACAAAGGTTTTACTGATAAGCTTGATCTTTTGGGCTTTCCTGGACAACGCGTTTGGGTTGACGACTGCTTCTATTCAAAAAGTGCAAAAGCTCCGGACAGAAGGTTTAATTGCAGTAATAATTACAATAAGTTATGTTGCCTTGAAGAAGAGCCTAATTGCGTTATCCCCGAGGACCAAAAATGGGAATGCCACTAAAACTTATCTTTTGTCTCATGGCTTTGTACAGCTGCGTTGTTCCCATGTCATTGATGGCACAGCAGACTCCGAGCGAGGTTAGAATGCAACTCGCTCGTGGAAAGCAAATGCAGACGTCGGACGAGCAAACGCAGGCGTCGGACAAGCAAACGCAGACAAACAATGCTTCTGCTAATTTAAAACAGCTCAAACAAGAGACACCTGTTGTACTCTATCCCGACAAACGTATTAAGTTTACGATTGGCGTTGGCTTTGAATCTAGACTGATTTCAACCTATGGCATTTCTAACGATTATGAGCTTCAGTTTCAGCTCGCTAATATCTATCGTCTCGGTCTAAATCTGTCGCTCAATCTTATTCCTATCATTAATTTATATTATGATGATGACGAAAACGTTGATTTTTCCAACTCTTATCGATCAACTGACCTCATTATTGAAACAGCCGCTCTTCTCACACATGAGTTTGTCGCTCTCCGAGTCAACAATTTTGAGCTGTTGCCACGTTTAGCTTTAGGTTATCACTTCGCAACCACCTATAGGCGCTCAGATCATGCGGTTAACTTCGACGACGATAGCATCCTGCCTACTAACGAAAGTACTGGTGTTTTGCAGGTGGGGATGGGCTTCATTTGGCATACTTCTGATTTGCTTACCCTTGGATTCGCTGCTGATACGTCATTGCGTTTCGGCCTAGAACATTTCTGTAACTGGACTTTTTCTGTTCGTTTTAAACTCGGTTTTAAATTTCTTGACCTAGATCAACCTTCAGAAGACTAAAAGCCTTAGGCGCTTGATGGGGATTCTTGTAGCAATCAAAGATGCGCTATTCTATAAGCGTTAGCCGTCATGCACCTACGTGCTGAACCTATTGAATAAACTTTATCAGATTCCGACGCACAATCCTCATTCATAAGAGAAATGGGGTAGATTGAATATAAGATGACAGTTCGCGAAAATATACGGTTATTTGTTCTCTCTGTCATTGGGCAGTGCTTGTATCATTCTTACCATTACGGTTGGTTTAAACTCGATATCACCGATCAGAATGCACGTTGGCCGCAAGGACTTCAAAATCTGTTTGATGCACGCAGTCAAGATTTAGCACGCAAATCAGAAGAGGACTACAAAGAGATTCTCAATCAGTGGCAACCGACGTCTTTTCAAAGCTTCTGGATGAGTATGATGGACCTCGCGTGCATTGAGGGCGATCCATTGGCAGAAAGGTGGTGTTCATTAGCCGAGATTCTCCACCTTGAGCGTGAAGAAATCACATTGCTGGCGCTGCTCTCGACCATGGAATACGATTGGCATGTTTTGCGTGCATTGAGATTTGCCATGTCTGAGCCTAATCCAATCTTGCCGCGCTGGGGATTTTTGACGAGAGTTTTGACGCTTAGTCAAGAGGAAGAAGAACATTGCGAAGCAGTACTTAATCCTGCTGTAAGCAAACTTTTTCGTGAACACATTATTCGTTTGGATAATGCAGATCATCAGCCGATTTCAGCAGCTCACGTACGCATTTATGAGCCTGCAGCCGCTTATTTACTTGGCATACCAAACCCAGACTCACGTTTTGAGAAGGCTGTATCGCTCTCCGAAGTTGATGAATCAACAGCAGTTCAAGTTCAAGCGATGCAATCGTTGGCTGCTCCTGTACGCGTGGCCATTGACGGTGCAGTAGGCAGTGGCAGACGGCACATCTGTCGAGCTTTAGCTCAAATTCTCGGTTGGGAAGGCATTTGGACGCTAGATTTGAGTTTAGCGAGTTCCTTTGATGACGCCTCTGAAATGGTAAAACGAGCCAGAGCTATGGCAACGCTCCATCAGGCTATCATTGTTGTCACAGCCTATCCCGAAGCTCAAGAACGGTGGGATGAAGCTTTGAAGATCATTTCTGCCCGACTACACGAATCTTGTCAGCCCGTTGTGTGGATGGTCACAGGCGACGTTCCCAAATGGCTCACCATTAGTTCGGATTCTCGTATTAGCATTGCTATGCCGACGAGATCCTTGCGAGAAACCTATTGGCGTGACAGTTGCAAAGGCATTTTGAGCGACAAATGGTTGCAGCAGATTGCTGGACAGTTTTTGATGACGCGCGGACAGATTGCAGAAGCTGTTCGAGCAGCTTCTTTTAAAGATGGCGGAAACGAAGAATCAAAATATCTGCAACTAGCCAGAGCTGCACGAAGTATTTCGAAATCTGGACTTGGTGGTCTTGCTACACCTGAACCTGCGCGTGTTTCGTTTGAACAACTCATCGTTTCAAATGAATGTCGAACTGCCCTCGAAGATCTGCTCATGTACGCAAGACACCGAAAGGAATTGGCTAAAAATTGGGGGTTCGAGCGTTCAATGCCCTACGGTCTTGGACTAGCGGCTCTCTTTTTTGGTCCTCCGGGTACAGGCAAGACCTACGGTGCTCAAGTTATTGCAAGTGAGCTTCAACTTGAACTTTACCGCGTTGACTTGTCGCAGCTCGTCTCTAAATATATCGGTGAAACAGAAAAACACCTTTCTGAACTTTTTAATGCTGCAGAACAAGGCGAAGTTCTTCTTCTGTTTGATGAAGCAGATTCGGTCTTTGGAAAACGCACCGAAGTCAAATCAAGTGTTGATCGATACGCAAACCTCGAAATCAACTACTTGCTTCAGAGACTTGAACGTTTTACTGGCGTGAGCATTCTGACTTCAAACTTCGATTCAGCGATCGACGAAGCTTTTATGCGACGTATTCGTTTTAAAGTTCCTTTCGAATTACCTGAATACGAAGCTAGACTCACGTTATGGAATAAATTTCTCTCTCCGGCCATTCCGCGCGATCAAACTGTCGATCTCAGTTTTCTCGCTGAAGTTTTTGAGCTCTCGGGTGGACATATCAAAGAAGCTGTCCTGAGAGCAGCTTCGATTGCTTTTGGGGCAAAAGAACAGTGCGTCACCCAGGAGCTTCTCATTCGTTCTGCAGAACTTGAGTACAAAAAACTTGGTAAACTCGCTCCGATATTTCATGAACGAGATCGTTTAAATACGCGTAGAAAATAAAAAACTCGATCTGAATGACGTTTATATAAAGTGAAAAATAACGTCATTCGGATCTTGTTTTATCAAAGTTATTAGATAATTAAGATCACTTTTCGATCTTAATTGGCTTTGCCGCTTTGTCTTTATATTGTGCAAGCGGAACATACTTATAAGCGTTTTCCGGAAGTGCTGAAGCGCTAATGACGATCTCTGCATTTGGAGTACGCTGCGTGAGAGCCGAGGAACCAGTATGGCCAGTTATCGTTACATGCGAAAGCGTCACTTTTTTTGCGGCAGAAACATCAACACCAGCGGCTTGGGTTTGGTTGTCCGAAAGCGTCAGGTGATCAAATGACAGCGTACCAAATCTATCCATTGAATCTTTATCAAGCATAATCAAGGCATTTGTTTGATTATGTTTAAAAGTCAGATGATTTGCCGTTAAGTTGGTGTACTGTCCAGATTCGGCAATCGATACCAGTGTTACACGAGGCTCGGCAATATCATTGTAATAGCTATCATGTTTATTGTCCGCAAACTCTAAATGATCGAGTTCAATCGTTTCTTTGGCGCCTACGGTTAGTGCTGTTTTTATATCTGTGTTGCCCCATTTCAAATTGCGAACAACGACGTTTTCTGCGTAGAGCGCGATTGAAATTCTCGAAATATCTGTTGCTGCCTTTGTTCCGCCCGAAACGACGAGTTTCAGTGGATAGCCTTGAGCGGAAATTGGAATGAACCCTACCGTTTGAATATCGTTCATAAAACGAATTTCAAACTCAGATAGCGTAAATGCAACTAGGTCAAACTGATCCAGAAGCTTGGGAATATCTTCGGCAGATCGGACGGAATAAACGCCGTGCAGCCCTAACTCCGCCTGATTTGTCGTCTCGCGGCTTCGTGTCGCATATTCTGCAAACAAAGCCTCAAGCTGTTCTTGCGAATTAAGGTCATACGTTTTCACAGGAAATTTCTGTTTAACATGATCCATTGCGGCTGCTCCTTTGGATTTATGATTTACCGCTGCAGGATCAGACGTCTGAGCGGAACAGTATAATGGAAACAGAATACTTAAAAGGATAGCAGCGGATGCGCACCAAACTATATTCATAATAACTACTCAATACGCACTGTTCTGCGTTGGCAAAGTATTAAGAGATAAATGTTTAAGGCGAACAACGGTTGATTCTGGCGATGCACGAATCTTTAAGAGAGCTTGGTATAAAAGAACAGACAGATTCGACAAAAAGCCGTTCGATGTAGCGCGTGCTATTTCGCGTTGCTCAATACGCACGACGCTGCCGGACTATTTGCATAGCAAATACGTCCGGCATTTTTTGATTTGAAGCGCTTAAATTATTTACCAGCTCTTTCAGAAACCGTTGCTTTATAGAGATGCGTCCATTCTCCGTTCGTCAGGAAATCATCGAGGTTAACTTCGAAGAATTTGCCCATATCGGATCGAGTGCTGTTCCATGGATTTCTGAAAAGGATCTTAGATTTTTTTGTATCAATGTTGTAGCGTTCCCACAGATCAGAAAAGAATCCCAGAATACCCGAATTATCTGTAAAATCGATTGTTTTACCCTTTTTATCGCAGAACGTAATGTTTTCAACGCTATAAGCATGGGCGCTATTAGAGTTTGGATCGCCCATTCTTCTTCGGGCAACGAGTGCCGTATAGCCGCCTGCACTCTCCAAACTTTTTTTGAAATCGATCAGAGCTTTAAGCGTTGTACTGGAACTATTGTTCGCAAAAGTCTTTGGACCGCTGGCTTTATCACCATAAAACATGTTCATGCAGGAATCCGAACACCCGCTTTCGAACTCTTCTTTTCCAGAGCCATCAGCGTAGTTCATGCCAGCACCATACTGACCGTGTGCGCGCGAAAAATCAGAGTATGCCTGTTCAAGACAGTTAGCCCACAATGCTGCTTTGTAATAATCCGTACGGTTAATCATGCAGACAGAATTCTGCATCACAGCATTCCAAGCAGATTCACAAGGCGCGCCTGTATCAACTCTAACACCGCATTCACGACCTTTGAATTTATTGGCTTTTTCTTCATACTGGGCATTTAGACCACCAATTCCCATTGGACGGCTGATTTTCTCTGCGACCCATTTTTTGCCCTGTTTGTAATACATCGTTGTTTCAACGGTATCACCTTTAAGCTGCATCATTTGCGTAAACTTGCCGGGATCATGAGCAAGTATTTGAAGAACTGCTCCCCAGAAGTAGCAGTCACCAACACCGACCTGCTTTACGTCATTTTGGTTCGGGCCACCGTCTGCAAACAGATACTTGTCTGAGACATCTTTCGAAATGTTAGGATCGCTGATTGATCCTCGATAAAGATTGGCCTCTTCTCCATTTTCATCTTCTTTGACGAGGTCTTCAAGCTGAGGCGCCGATCCGACGTTGAGTACAAGACCTGGAGCTTCATGTTCCACAACCTTGAGTTTTTTTTGATCACCAGGCTTTATGGTTTTAGAAGACGTATCTCCAAAAAATGAAGTTAATGCAGCAGCTTCTTTGACGACACCGTTTTTAGCGCTGTAGCCATCACCCGTCAGGGCCGTTTCATTAGGATCTTCTGTTACAGAGTAGAGATTTGAACTTTTTTTACTGACTTTCTGTTGGTTGCCTTTCCAGGCATCTTCTTTTGTTTTGGCAGGTGTCTCAGTGGCTGCGTTATCTGCAGCACTCGCGTTCATCGCGGATTTGCTCTTAGTATCACTTTTTACAGCGTTCTCTTTCATGACGTTATTCCTTGGTTAACAGCACAGTCAAAACAAACTACACTAACATTATTCTACATTATGTCGTTGAGCATTGTCAAACTGTGTTATAATAGAAATTAAGCGTTAGGAAGGGCCGTATACTACGGCAAGGCAAGCTTTTCTAGATAGCTACATTCATCTAGAAACGATCTTTAGCGCAGTACAGCACGCTGCTAATGATTTAATGGACATGGTTAATACAAAAAAAGTGAGAAATAACCATGTCCAAAGCGAGTTTAGTTTTTGTCGGATTTTTTAGGCTTTATGATCATGCCTCGGTGCAAATAATGCCATTCTCCGCTATGCAAAAAGTTATCAAGACTGACTTCAAAATACTTACCTTCTTTCGCTGAATTTCCCCATGGATTTCTTATCAGAACTTTTGAATTCAACATATCAATTGAATTTTTTGTGATTAAATCAGAAAAGTATCCGATAATTCCCCATTTATCTTTAAATTCAACTTTTTGGCCATTTTTATCGCATAACACAACGTTCTCGATACTGAGAATATGCGCATCTGAATCATCTGCATTTTTAGCTCTTTTTACTGCAAGAATCTGGAATTCATCCTCATCTTCCAGAGATTTTTTGAATTCGGCCAAAGCTTTAATTGTTTTCGTTGAATGATTATAAATCGATGTAAAAGACTCGCCAACGGCATTATCTCCATAAAACATGTGCATACATTCATTTGCACACCCAAATTCAAACTCCTCTTGACCACTGTCTTTTACTTTGTTCAAACCTTTGCCGTACTGTCCGTGAATGCGAGCAAAATCAGAATATGCTTGCTCAAGACAGTTGGCCCACAGTGCTGCTTTGTAATAGTCTGTTCGGTTGATTTTACATATCGGTCCGAGGATAACAGCATTCCAAGCCGAGTCACATGGTTTACTTGTGTCAACTCTGACACCGCTTTCACGGTTTTTGAGTCTATCTGCATTGTGCTCATACTGTGCGTTTAAGCCACCAATACCAATTGGACGCGAAATTGTCTCTTCAATCCACTCGCCTTCTTTAAAATAACACAGCGTAGTTTCTACTGTATCACCGTTGAGCTTCATGATCGACTCAAATTTGCTAGGATCTTGCGCAAGAATTTGAAGCACAGCACTCCAAAAATAGCAGTCTGCAACCTCTCGCTGTTGCACATCGTTTTGATTTGGACCGCCATCAGCAAATAAATACTTGTTTGAGACATCCTTTGAAATATTAGGTGACTCAATAGTACCGTGATATTTAGTAACAGTAGTACCTTGCGCATCTTCTGTAACAAGTTCTTCAAGCTTCGGCTTCGTTCCAGGCTTAAGTACTATGCCATTATCCTTATGCTCGACAACCTTGAGCTGCTTGCTTTCAATATCTTCAGCCTTTCCTGCCTCATTAGTAGCTAAAAAAGATGTCAAATTGTTGTTAATTTTTCCATTCTTGACACTGTATCCATCCCCACTCATGGCTTTTTCAGAAGGATCATCTGTCACAGAAAAGAGATTGGGACTGTCCTTACTTACCTTTTGATGATTAGCTTTCCAAGCATCAGTTGTTGGTTGGGCTGGTGTCTCAACAGGTGTATTGTCTGCTTCATTGCCTTCTAATGCAGATTTGTCTTTGACATCACTCTTTACGGCGTTCTCTTTCATGTTGTGTTCCTTGTACTATCTATTAAAACAATCAAACTCATACACAACCACAATAATTCTACTTGTATAATATTGTATTGTCAAACAGTTCTATAGGATTAGATATGCAGTTCGCTGCTTGCGTTATGCTTTGCGCTCTTTTATTGCGCCCTCAAAGACCTTCGTCGTTGTGTTTAAACGTAAAAATAGGAGCGTTCATCGGCGAGCCCGAACTTCAACATCGCGCCCGCTGCTTGCCTTCGGCTTCACGACGCGTGCGATTTAACAGTAATCTTAAGTTCTTTTCATGTTTAGAAACGACTAGATTTTGATAAAACAAAGTGACCGTAGAGTTGTCTGAGTATTTTATGAAAATTTCGTGGGACAGCAGTGATCATATTTCTAAATAATTGATGCGGGTGGTATCGTTTGTAATTAATTTGTTTTGCATTATGTCTAATTGTTAAAAAATAATTCCATGATGTTATCAATGCTAAAGCAAGGTAAAGCATATAGCTAGTTCTATCAACGTGGAACTGTTGTTATAGGTGAAATTGAATAAAATTATTAAGGTGTGAATTATCGAATTTCGTTGGTATATAACGTTTTGCGAGAATGTTTCGATTTTTTTGAGGGGGGGGCTACAGTTCAGGCCCAAATTTTGGGCCCCGCCCCCGCCTCCACCACCGTCGGCTTGTTCACCCAAGCATAGCTGTCGGACAGACGCCTCCGGTAGCTTTGCCTGAGCATTTTTTGAGAGCTCTTCTCAAAAAATTTCGTGGCCAAACCGAAAAACTCCACAAAAATTCTCTGCACCCGGATAGCGAGCAAGGGATACAGGAATTCGCTTGAGTAAACTGCACCAAGGATCTTATCCGTTCGTCAACTGAATAAAATCAAGGTGGGATAACAAGCAGCCTGGAGGGCCTCGGTAGCGGAAATAGATAAGTGATAGTTGTAGCATATAACGATCTCATCATAACAAAAAGTGTTTGTGAGGAAAACATGCTTGCTTTTCTCACTACAGTAGTGCCATCGAAAATGATTTCGTTACGCTTTAATTTTAGTTTTTTAATTTAAATTATGGTTGTTCAGCGATGCGTTTATTTTATGCGATAAAATACGATTGTTGTGGAATTATGTTCTTCTGTCACCTTTACTCTGTCCTGCGGATGCCTATTTGGAATTCCTGCGTTCTTTTGTAGTGCGTGCAGAACTCACTTTGTTCATAACAAAGAATTTGGAGAATTGCCTCATGCCCCGGAGTTCCGTATGACAATGTACAAAAGGAATCTGAAATTCGATGCCTAAGTTTTGCTGTCTATGACGAAGGCCTAAGGTTAATGCGTTATCTGCATGTTTGTCATTGTGTAGTTTAATATTACCCCTGCTGTTTTTCTGCAAAAAACGTCTGTGTCAATAATCACAATTTGTCATGTTTATCTGTATGAATTATTGTATACCACTATAGGCGGGTCTCGAAACGCTTGTTTCGTTTATTCGTGTACTCGATTGGAGCTTTTTATGATGCGTAAATATTTTAAGTGTATTTTGATAGCCATAAGCATGGTTGGTGCCGCCGGTTGCGGTGATTCTGATTCTAACATCGATACAGAAACTTGCTCTGGTGTATTCAAAGGCATTTTAGGAGATGACATTTTTTCGTATGTCGATGACAGCCAAAATGAAACCCACAGATTAGGCCGATGTATTGTTGGTACAGAGATTTGCGTTCATCTCTACAACAAAGACGGTTCTGGTCCAACGAATGAAGTCGTATGTAGCTCCAATGTTGAAGGTAAAATGACCTGTGACGGCAATTTGGTTAACGTACTTGAGGATAGTCTAAACTGCGGTTCTTGTGGACATAGCTGTAATTCTAATGAATCGTGTTCAAACGGGCTTTGTAGTTCCTCTTCCACATGTATAGATAACGCATTAAGGTGTAATAACGACGGAAAAACGCTTGAAATTTGCAATCATAATCGTTGGTCTGCCAAACAAACTTGCTCTGATAAATGTGAAAACAAAGCTTGTATCGACGAAATAGCTTCTACTGAATGCACTGACGGTAATCTTCGATGTATCCTGGATGGGCAAACGCTTGAAGTTTGTGTCAACAGCACATGGACGCCCAAGCAAAAATGCGCATATAAATGCGAGAACAACGCTTGTGTCGATCAACCTACGCCCGAGACCTGCATAGATAATGCATTGCAATGTAGTAGTGACGGGAAAACGCTTGAAGTTTGCGTCAACAGCACATGGACGCTCAAGCAAAACTGCGATTATAAATGTGAAAAGAAAGCTTGTGTCGATCAACCAGCGACGGATAATTGTTCTAATAATGCATTGCAATGCAGCAGTGATGGCAAAACGCTCCAAATTTGCAAACAAAAAGTTTGGACAACGAAACAAGATTGTCCTTACAAATGCGAAAATAATAAATGTGTTGACTGCAGTGTAGATGAATTACGTTGCAGCTCAGATGAAAAACGCATTGAAATTTGCAAAAGCGGTTATGCAAATAATACATGGTCGACACAAGAAATATGTCCTTTTAAATGCGAAAATAACCAATGCATCGAATGCAATGATAAAGAGATGCGATGCAAGTATGATGGCAAAACGCTTCAAGTTTGTAACAATAATGTTTGGACAAACCAACAAACGTGTTCTTATAAGTGTGAAAATAATACATGCATTGATAAATGTAATGAAGGCGATGTTCGCTGTAATGCAGAAGGAAGTAAACTTGAAGTTTGCATGAACGGCAGTTGGTGGACGCAAAGAGCCTGTACAAATAAATGCGAGAACAATGCATGCATTAATGAACCCGTCATTGAAAGTTGTACAAATTCTGAATATAGATGCAGTGACGACGGAAAAAGAGTTGAGTATTGCGCTAACAATCAGTGGCGGACGAGTCAATCCTGTTCTGGTAAGTGTGAGAACAATAAATGTGTTGAAGAAACTTGCCCTAACGCAGACGAAGATAAATTACGATGTAATGAAGATGGGAAAAGGCTCGAGATTTGTACGTACAACCCCACGACACAAAAGAGTACTTGGAAATCTAAAGAAAATTGTATTTTTTCGTGTCAAAATAATCAATGTGTCTGTGATAAAAATGCTCTCTGTTCAGGCAAATGTGTCAACATAACGAAAGATAGTTTGAACTGTGGTAAATGTGGCAATAGATGTGAAAAAACAGAGAATTGTGTAAACGGCGTTTGCACACCTAAAAAAATAGGTGATTATTGTTCAAACAATGAATCATGTCCAAACAAGAATTGTAGTTACGATAACCAATGTGAACCTTTGGATACTGATGTCTGCATCGAAGATATATGCGCAATGGATGATTATGGTGATGAGGTGTTTTACACTTGTTCGCCCAATACAGGCAAATATATTAAATCAAAGGGTGATGACGATCATGAATACTGCGCTATTCGTGCATCAAATCACAAAGGAGGTTTTGTAGATAGGTTTAATTGTATATATCGAGACGAAGGCTATACTTACTGTGAAGACGTCTATTCTTTTAGTGACAACCAAAAATATGAAAGAAGATCCTGCCAGTTAGCAACAGATGGCAAGCTTTACGGTTTTTATATCGATGATGCAGATCAACCGGCACAATACAGCAGCAGTACATGTGTCATTCGTGATGAGGACAAGAAAGCTGAAGTTGTTTACGATTTCGAATGTTCTTATAGCAAGCATCAAGAAGGCGACGTCTATTGTCAGAAAACAAAGACAGGGTATGTCAAAGTAAAGTGTCAGAAAACTATCGATGGCACGTTGTACGGATTTTATGTCAGCGATAGCTGTGACAATCTCTAATACAACGCTCGATGTCAATCGCGCTTCTTCGCGTTGAGAAGAAGCGCGACAGAAGCGAAATGATGATTGCTAACTCAAAATATATAAATTGACTATTGATGCGTTGAAATGTTCAAAATGTTAAAAATATTTTAATATATGATGTTGTGTATATAAATATAAGCAGTTGGATAGCGTCCACACGAGTTCGCAAAATCGAAAAAACTAAAAAAGCCATTGGAATTCCGGTAAGATGAATTTGCTGAAACTCTCATCGAGACAGGAGGAACCAATGGCGAGAGTAATAAATAGGACAGAACTTCTTGAA
>JAZRWH010000005.1:0-10799 GCA_045599585.1 Myxococcota bacterium | reverse complement strand
CGGAAGTCCGAGTCTTCCCAGGCCCATACGGGGAATTAGCTCAGTTGGGAGAGCGCCTGCTTTGCACGCAGGAGGTCACCGGTTCGAACCCGATATTCTCCATTTAGCTCCAATCTTATGATTGGAGCTTTTTTTGTTTTTGTCCTATAATTTCGCGTCTTTTTGTCTTTTGCTTACGCGTGAGGATACGATGAATCTAAAAACTTTTTCGCTTTCAATGTTAACGGCTTGTTTATGTTCTACGAGCGCTATGGCTCAAAGTGCGGCTGAGATTGTTCTGACGCCGCCGCAAGAGTATTTGGTGACTGAATTAGGGGATGCTCAGGTTTTTTCGGTTGCTTTGAAGTCACAGCCCTCTTCTAAAGTCGTATTAAAGGTTATATCGAATGATACGACTGAAGGAACTGTTGATAAGAGCGAAATCACGTTTTTGCGTGAAAATTGGAATGTTCCCCAGTCCATTACGGTTACCGGCGTAGATGATACGGTTGCAGATGGTACGACGAAGTTTAATGTTTCCATTGGTGTGAGCTACACCAAAGATGAGAACTATAAATCACTCAAGCCTACACTTTTATTGTTTGAGAATCTGGATGATGAGGATGAAGTCGCATATGATCCTGCGAATCCGTTAGCTTCGGTTACTTCTGCTCTGTCAACGCAACCGAAGACTGCCATTCGAATTATGACGGCAAATACGACGTCAGGCGAGAATCAATCTTATGATGATGGTGAGGGGATTCGCATTTTCAAAGCGCTTAAGCCGGATATCGTTTTGATTCAGGAATTTAATTACAACAAAAATAACATTAAAAGCTTCGTAGCTAGTACTTTTGGCAAAGAATATCATTTTACGCGCGGCGAAGGTCGTATTCCCAACGGCATTATTTCGAAGTATCCGATCCGAGAAAGCGGTGCGTGGAAGTCGAACAAAGTCAATGATCGTCAGTGGGAGTGGGCAGTCATTGATATTCCTGGTGATCGTGATTTATTGGCTGTAAGTGTCCACTTATATACACAGGACAATACTGCTGAAATGGAACCGCTTCGTAAAAAAATTGAACAAAAAATTGCCAAGGATAAAAAAGACTATTACGTGATTTTAGGGGGTGATTTTAATCAGCCTGACTGGGCACCGATACAGCAAAATCTCGGTTCGCTTGTAGTTGTTGGTTCTTCGTATGGAGATTGGCCTGCAGATCAGGACGGGATGGTCAGAACAAATGCTACACGCCACAAACAGCTTGATTATCTCTTGTGTAGTCCCGAGTTTTGTTCGCTTGAAACGCCTGTAGTAATTGGCAATAGAGCGTATCCGAAAGGACATGTTGTGGATTCACGCGTGTATCACAAGCATGGTGAGTTGGACACAATTGCACCAGTAAAAGCGAGTGATTCTGAGGCAAAGGATATGCAGCACATGGCTGTTGTAAGAGAATTTACGGTGACAGGCGAATAAGTATGATTTATGCGCCGCGTATGGACGCCCGCAGGGCGGAGGAGCGGCGTGCCGGCGCGTATTGGCCAGATTGGCCAATAGCGTCGGAATAATAAATTGTCACAAAGCGCCGCGTATGGACGCCCGCAGGGCGGAGAAGCGGCGCACCGGCGCGTATTGGCCTGAATGGCCAATAGCGTCGGAATAAATAATCGTCACAAATCTTATTTTATTTGCAACCACTCAATTGGATGTATCGAGCAGCATTAATGGAGTTATCAGTCATTCGGCATTCGCTGTAAGATACATTGCCTGTTGTACCAGGATCATTGACGAAATAGCTGATTTTGAGTCCAGCAATGCTGTTTAATGTTATTGTTTGGGCATTATTGTCAACGGTATAGACAATCAAATTGTTGCCAGCATTATCAGTGGTTTGAACAGGTGTTGCGACACGTGCATCCAAGGGGGTTTCGAGGACGTGCGAAATGCTCTTCTTCTCGCCAATCGCGAGATCATTAAACGTTTCGCTGCCTAAGTAGAGAACGACTGGCTCTCCGTCCAGAATGTAATCGGCTGCATAGTAAGAAATCGTGATTGGTCCAGTGATATCGAGGTCGCCTGTGTTAGACACGATGGCTACGACGGAATCGTTATTAATCTTGCTACATGTACTTGTATCTTCTCTCAATAGTCCGGTGACTAGATTAGGAACATTGAAAATACCTTCTGGTTGGACGTTTTGACGATAATTATTGAGGCGAAGTGAGAGCCAGTTTGCCTCTTCCTGGACGGGAACTGAGCCATCTTCATTAATGTTTGTGACGTGGTATTCGTACTGATTCCAAATTTTACGCGTTCCGACCCATTTTTCATTTCCAAAAATATACAATCCAGGATTTGAGCTACCGCCTTCAGAGGCGACAATGACTTCAGCGTGTCCATCGCTATTGACATCTGCGACGACGGGGTAATCAATAACCGTTCCAGAAGCGATTGCAGTTTCCCACAAAATATCGCCTTCCGTCGGATCACTTGCTTTACCTACGCCGCTATAAATGCGCATTTTCTTTTCATCTCGGTAAACGACTTCAACGGAACCATTACCTTCAAAATCGAAGACTGCGGAACCTGTTTTATTGCTACCATCCTGTGTTGTACTACTCCAGAAAACGTTGAGGGCGGTATTCTCGTCATTCACCTTAAACACAGCGTATTTTGAAGCGCCTGCAGTGCCGATTTCAAGCTTACCATCGCCATCAAAGTCTGCAATTGTTGGTGCGCCAGCATTTCCGCCGGGATGCGCAATACTCATGATCGATTTTTGTGTCCACGTCGTTGTATTTGTGTTGGCATCTGTATGTTTATAGACTTTCGAAATGGTAACGTTGCTTCCATTGACGCGAATAATTTCAGGAACGAGCTCACCCCAAGCAGCTGCATTAGGTGAATCGGGGAGAATATCTGCAATGGCGACGCTAGGTCCACCAACCTGTGCAACTGAACCGGGGACGACTGATGTCAAAGCTTTGGTTAGTGTTTTGCAATTTGTGTCATAAACATAGCGACCAATAATTTCCATTTTGCCATCTTGATCTAGGTCAGCAAGCGTGAGGTGGTCACCATAGCCCTGTGAATTAACCGTACTGGATGGCATATTGTTGTACTTACAACGCCAGTGCCAATCAGAGAGGTTTGATCCACCTTCGATGATTCCGAAGGATGTAACAATTTCGGGGTTGCCGTCCTGGTCAATATCAGCAACATTGGGATGAGCGTTTGTGTAGTAAGTTGGGAGAGTTTTCTTGCCACAGAATCCGCGGTTGTAAATCGTCAAGTTTTCTGCGCGAACATTGATCATCGGATCAGCCAATGAAACTTTTTTATCGACGACCCATTTGTAAGGATAATTACCTTCTTCGATCACATAATCATTACCAGATTTAACACCATAAGAATCGCGGTTTTTGTACAATCCAGCCTCAATATCTTCAGGCGTTACTTTTTCAAGGTGAAGAATATCAATACCTAGTTCTGGATTGCTATCGTCGATTGCCGTTGTAGGAACGATAGCTTCAACGATACCGTCATTGTTAATATCTGCAGCAGCAATACTGTTAAAGCGCTCATAGATGAGCGTATTTGATCGAGCAATGACCTTTTTCTCACTTACACTTAAAGCAATGAGTTCGTAATTATTATTTACGACAATGATTTCGGGGATGCCATCGCCTGTTAAATCTGCAACGATAGGCAACTGAATAAAGGTAGTGTTAGCAACCGTATCACAAATGCTGTGTTCATATTTAGCCGTGTCAATAAAGCCCCAAATTAAGACGGGGGGCTGGAATTCGCTATCCGGGATGATGACACATTTATCGGTTTCGCCAGCGTCAACACATTTGTTATTTTCGGTGTCACAAACTTCTGTGATTAGGCAATCGTTATCAGACGTACAGTCTACGCCAGGGGTTGTGCAATTACCGAAAGCGCAGATTTGATCAGCAGTACAACAGGATTCTCGTGTAAAATCGTAGCCTTGAGCGCTACAAAGCGAGGAATTTGCACTACATGTCATGTGGCATAGACCGTCATTTCCGCAGACGCCGTTGGGACATGTTGTTTCATTGCATGCTTCACAAATGCCAGTTGTGATATTACAAACGCCTGTTTTACAAAAATAGTCGATATTATCGCACGGTTCGCAAGTTTCTTTAAGCGGGTCACAAACTTTATTACAATTTTGTGCATTTGTCGTTGAATCATTACAAAGTTCGCACTTACCGTTTTTAGTATTACAAACGTTGACGCAGTTTCCTGTGCTTTGCGCAGTATTCTCGCGACATTCCTGGCATGAACCTTTGGTTTCTGAAGGGGCAATTTCGCAAACGCCACGTTCTATTGTGGAGCATTGTTCTGAGTTTGTGCACGGTAGGCATTTGCCACTCGTAGGATCACAAACGCCGCCTATGCAGTTTGTAGTGATGTCACATTTTTCACATTTAAAGGTTCCGCTTACATCAGTTTGTGTACATTTTCCTGCTTTGTTAGAAGCGCTATCACAACAGACACCTGCGGATGGATCTGTACACTGGGTTACGTCATTTCGATTGTTACACTGAACACATTGGTTTTCTGCATTACAAACGCTTCCTGCCGAGCAATCGTCATTGGTAACGCATTCGACGCACGAACCTGGTTTGGCAGCGTATTCGTCGCTTTCAATCTGAACACAGACTGGTTTTCCGCTATTTTTAAGAGCGCATTGGGCGTTACCCGTTGCAGAATTTGTCGTATCACACGGAGCGCAGGTGTAAACATTGGGTGAACTAATGTCGGTAATACAGATGGGGGCCGTATCAGCACCATTGCATTGTGCAGGATCGGCATTATCGTCGCACTGAACGCAGGTGTTTTGGTAGAACACATCAGCTTTTTCTCCAGCGCAAACTTGCGTTGCCACGCCGTCTTTAACACTGTCATGGCAAAGGCTATCGATACCATTCAAAGGCGAATCGTCGGGGATACACTCGACGCATGTGTGTGCTTTGGGGCTGTTTCCGCTAACACAGTATGGTTGCGCAATGCCGTCGCTACTCGTGTTTGTGGCACAATCTTCGACTTGTGCAAAGGGATTGCTATCAGCATTACACTCGACGCATGTATTTGCGAGTTCAGCGTTTGTATCTGTTGCGCAAACGGGTTTTGTTTGTGATGTGCAGTTTTCTGCCTGTGTTTCTGGATTACAGGCAACACATTTATTGGCATTCACGCCTTCAGTACCACAAGCAGGTGAAGCAGGATCGGTACAATCACTGTCTGAAATGCAATCGATACAAATGTTGTCCTTACACATATTGGATGGGCAATCGCTGTTTTCGTGGCAATTTCCGCATTTGTTTTCTTCACAAAACAGCATTCCGTCGCTGCATTCATCGACCGAGAGACATTCGACGCATCGCCCGGTATCCACATCACAAACGTCCGCAGCGCCTTCTTTGGTTTGACATTGCGCGCTATCGGTACAGCCAACACACGTGTTCGTCGCTCCAAGTTCTGGAGCGAGGTTACAAATTGGAGTGTTTTCGTTTGTTATACACTGGTCAGCAGCCGAATCACTGATACATTGAACACACGCATTTTTAGATGCATCAGTTGCGTTTTCGAGACAGTAAACTTTAGATTCATCTAAGTTTTGGCAAGCTTCATTGACTTGTTCTTCAGCTGAAGAACGTATACAAACGACGCAGGTGTGTGATGCATCGTCGCAAACAGGTTTAGCTTCATCGGTACAATTTGTACTTTCTGTTGCTGAATTACATGCAACACAAACGTGTTTTGCTGTGTCGCAAGCAGGTTTGTCAGACGATTTACAATCGTTATCTTCGCCACATTCAACACATTTACCGCCACTACAAACGCGCTGATCGGAGCACTCGTCATTCGATGTACAAAGTATGCAGACGTTCGCAAGTTCTCCGCTTGTTCCGCACACCGCTGTTGGATCTTTGCACGGGTGTGTGCTGTCACACTCGCGGCAGCTGTTATCAACGCAAACGCCGCTATGACAATCTTCTCCAGTGACACAAGTTACACACTTGTGTGCGTCAGTATCACAGACAAATCCTTGACTGCAATGATCTGTTGAAAGACATTGAACACATTGATGTACGCTGGTGTCACAAACTGTATTGTCCGAACAATCGGTATCTTCAACGCATGCAACGCATTGATGTGTTACTGTATTACAAACAAGCCCATCCGAACAATTCTCATTCGTAATGCATGAACCGTCGTAAGGACGAATACCAACGCCACGTATTTCATCTGAACAACCTGCATTTAGGCTTGCTGCGGCCAATAAAATGGAAATACAATAAATCTTTTTTTGAGCGCTCATTCAAATATCCCTTATGGTTATACGAAAATATAATAACGCCTGTTAATATGTGTTAAATATATAAAATGTTTAGCAATTAAAATTTAACAAGCGTTTCGTAACCAGATTTAAACACTTCGCTTGTGTATGCATCATAATCACGTGATTACTAATGCACGTGATTATTACTTATTACTAAACTACCATTCTATATATACTATGTCAACAGACACTGCTGTCCCACGAAATTTTCCTAGAATACTCTGATAACTCTATTGTAGCTTTATTTTATCGATATATAGTCGTTTCTAAGCATGAAAAAGAACTAAGATTACTGTTAAATCGCCTGCGTCGCGAAGCCGAAGGCAAGCAGCGAGCGCATTTCGTTACAGTTAATGAGAATATGTTGTGGGACAGCAGTGGTCAACAGAATGGGGTAGGAGGCTTCGCCTGTTCGCTAAAGCGAATACGGCTTCGCCTATCGGCTATCGCATGGCGATACGCCGATGGATAAAGTTATGAGCAGTGGCACTCAATAGCGCAATGATAGAAGTTGCGTCTTTCAAATCAAGGTTGACATGTGAGGTAAAGAACAAGGTTTGAATGAGAAGAATGTGCTTATGTTAAAGAAGCGTTTAGCAAAAAAAAAAGGCGCTAAAAAGCGCCTTTATTATATTGAGAGAACTTGGTTAAGCCACGCTTGATGCGTGGCTTTTGGATTTTTGATTAACCTTTGTAATTCCAGTGCCAAGTTTCAGAGCTAATACCGGAGAAACCGTATTTACTAGCGTTATTATGGAGCCAGGTCCAGACAGCGGGTTTCGCAGTTTTGTCTGCGAAGCCGGCGATGTCGACGGCGTTACCACTGCAGTGATAGCTCGTACCAGGAACTGCGGCCAAGTTGGCGTTGAAGTTTTTAGCAACGTAGAGCTCAATCGCACCCGAAGAACCACCAACGCCACCGGTAATGGCTTTGGTTGCTTCATTCGTCATGCCACGGAACGTGCTGGTAACACCCCAAATTTTGCCACCCGAAGCGGATGCCATTTCGTTGAATTTCTTGGCTGCTGTGGGGTTCATTTTACCAACGTTTTTGCCGCCAATTTGAATATCAGCCGTGGGAACTTCGGTAAGACGTTGACCAGAACGACTGAATGCGATGCCTTTGCCCGGTTCGTTGACTGCAGACGGGGCATTTTGACGCAACGCATTCCATGTAGCGGTATCGCAAACGCTTTTTTTGCCGGAGCTGTGGATTTTCTGGAAGAAAACGGGCGCATCTTTATAAACGTAGTGATACTGGAAACGCATGAGGGCGCGCGCAGTTCCTGGGCCAAATGCACCATCTTGGGAAATGCCAGCACCGTGATTGTTCAACAAACGCTGAAGCGTACGAACGCCTTGCTCATTTTTTGAACCGTAAGCAACATCCGAATTACCCGTGTAATTGTCATTCCCACTCGGTTTGTTTTCGGCGGGTTTGTTGTTATTTGTGGGTTGGGTTGTGGTGTTGTTATTGTTGTTCGATCCCGTGAAACCTGCGGCTGCTTTGGATGCAGGACCAAATTTGCCGTCGACTTCAAGTTTGTGTTGGGATTGCCATTTTGCAATCGCATTGACCGTGATGGGGCCAAAAGAACCGTCTTGCTCAACACCAACAAGTCCCTGAATCTTCGTGCAGATCGACTGGTTGTTTTTCTTGTTGTAGGTGATGGCTGAAGATTGCTGCGAAGCCGTTAAAAGATTACCAGAGTTGTTGCTGGACGATTTGTTCGTCGTGCTGCTGGTCGAATTGGTGGTCGTACCCGTGGTGTTGGCCAACGTGTATGCTTTGGTGAATTTCGATGCCTCGGTAACACCTTCGACACAGCCGTAGGCCCAGCCCTTAGCTTCGATGACGCGATTGTTGTTGCCCATGATGCCTACGTGACCATCGCGCCACAATAGATCGCCCGGTAGTGCTTTGGAGGGGCTGTGACCACCAACTTTTTCGCCATTCGCACCTTGATTGCTGCTGCCGGCACCGATATCCTTGTTAATGCCGTTCTTAAAGGCCGCTGCAGTTAAGCCCGAACAGTCAATACCAACGTAATCCGTCGACGCTTGGCTCATCGTCCAATTCCAGTTCTTCCCGTTATTGTCTTTTTCACTCCCTAGGACGTGGTTGAAGTTGGACTTTTTAGAGTACCTGCTTTTCAAGCCCTCAATAAGACTCTTGTTGCCTTTGCAAAGCATTTCGCCCTTCGCGCCGTACACATACGGATGGCCTTTGTCTGAGTACTTCTTCGCTGCTGCTATGACTTGCTGTGCTTGGTCTGTCATGGTTTTTTCTCCTTCTGTAAAAGTTAACACAACATTGACCTCTGTTGCTATCTCGTAGTTTAGCAGAATCAATAAATAAAGAAACAATTACATCTATTAAATTGCGTATTTCTTTACGCTCCTTTCAAGCAATCTAATAATGCCCTGTTTTTAAAAGCTTTTTTTCTTGATCGCCTCCCCTTCTTCGTCCTTAGTTAACCCCTCTTCGAAATTTTACTAGTCAGATCGTCAGTTTTGATTATCCTCCTCGTCTACAGCTTTGCGGCGCGCTATGCCGCCTTTTTGCAGAAGGAGTTCAACCTTGCTCACCAAAAAATTTAAAGATCTGGAACTATCGGCACTCGGCTTCGGACTCATGCGTCTGCCGCTTACAACTGATGGTTCGATCGATCAAACGCTCTTCGAACAAATGCTCGCTCGTGCCATGGATTGTGGCGTCAATTACTATGATACGGCTTTCCCGTACCACGGTGGCATGTCGGAAGTCGCCGCTGGTCACGCCCTTTCTGCTTATCCACGCAATGCCTATTATTTGGCTTCCAAATATCCTGGTCATCAATATGCCGATCACTATGATCCAGCCGAAATCTTCGAGTTGCAGCTCAAAAAATGTGGCGTCCAGTATTTCGACTTTTATCTCCTCCATAATGTGACAGAGTCTTGCCTCAATGTTTATACCGATCCTCGTTGGGGTATCTTGGACTACTTTAAGGCGCAAAAGGCTGCAGGCCGCATTCGCCATTTGGGCTTTTCAAGCCATGGAGAATACGAAACACTCCGCGCTTTTTTGGATTATGCCGGCGATAGCATGGAGTTTTGTCAAATTCAGCTCAACTATCTCGATTGGACGCTGCAAAAAGCAAAGGCCCGCTATGATCTGCTCACTGAACGCGGCTTGCCCGTGTGGGTCATGGAACCTGTGCGTGGCGGTAAACTCGCCAATTTAAAACCTGATCTCCAATCTCGTTTGGACGCCTTGCGACCTGGGCAGTCTGCGGCTTCTTGGGCTTTTAGGTGGCTTCAGGGCCTAGATAACGTCTCGATGGTGCTTAGCGGTATGTCTAATATGGAGCAGCTCGAAGACAATATTCGTACTTTTTCTACGAATCAACCACTCTCTCAGGTAGACATGACGGCACTTTCCCAGATTGCTGCCGAACTTCAAACGATGATTCCTTGCACGGGTTGTCGCTACTGTTGTGATGGTTGTCCCGCCCAAATCAATATCCCCGTCCTCCTCAATTCGCTCAATGACGCGCGTTTCGGGGCTAACTTTACGGTGGCAATGCGCCTCGAAACCCTCGATCACCTTCCAACAGAATGTATCGGCTGCGGCGCTTGTACCTCGGCTTGCCCGCAACATATCGATGTACCCTCGCTGATGTCTGAGTTTTCTTCACTCCTTCCCAAGCTTCCAAGTTGGAAAAAAATATGCGCCGAACGCGCTGCCGCTGCCGCCGCGCTTAAATCTTAATTCTGTGCGTCTTGACGCTTCGCCTATTCGCTAAGGCGAATACGGCTTCGCAGCCTGGCTATTTGCGTTGCAAATACGCCAGGCTCTTTGACTGGGTGCTTCTTGCTCGAATTTCAGGCGTATGCGCGGTTAGAATTACAATCACCAACATATAAATGCTTAAATCTAAAATATATACATATACACTGCTGTCCCACGAAATTTTCCTAGAATACTCTGATAACTCTATTGTAGCTTTGTTTTATCGATATATAGTCGTTTCTAAGCATGAAAAAGACCTAAGATTACTGTTAATTCGCCTGCGTCGCGAAGCCGAAGGCAAGCAGCGGGCGCACCAGACGAGCGGGCGCGCATGTTGAAGACGAAGTCAAGTTCGCGCCCGCCAAGGAGCTTTTGATATTTTGAGAGCGTTTGAATACAGTTCGAGGAAACAACGAAGATCCTTGAGGGCGCAGCCTTAAGGCTGTAACCGAAAGGATTGAGGAAGTTGACGAAGAAATGTATCAAAAGCTCTCAAAAGAAGGCGCGACAAAAGAGCGCGGGGATTCCAAAGGGGCGTCCGCGATACGACCCCCCTTTGGGCCGTCCGCAGGACAGACTGAGAATAAGAAAAGTATAAAATTCTGTAACGAGCGCATTTCGTTACAGTTAATGAGAATATGTTGTGAGACAGCAGTGTTCTTCGC
>JAZRWH010000004.1:0-13692 GCA_045599585.1 Myxococcota bacterium | reverse complement strand
AGGCAAGCAGCGGGCGCATGTTAAAGACGAAGTCAAGTTCGCGCATTTCGTTACAGTTAATGAGAATATGTTGTGGGACTGTAGTGAATTGTAATAATAACTGTATTTGTGATTATGTATATTATAAATGTAATAGTTGCGCTTGTAATGTTAATTGTAAGTATAATTACAACGGTTAGCCGTTCATCGTTGGGGGATTGGAACGAAGCGTTGCAACAGCGTCCGTGATTTCCCGAATGAGATCGTCAGCTTCGTTAAGGCTGTTGTCACGTCCAAAACTAAGACGTAAGCTTCCGTGTGCGCGTGTATAAGGTACCCCCATCTGCAACAAAACATGGCTGGGCGTCATGGATCCAGAATCGCAGGCTGAACCGATCGATGCTGCTATTTGTCGTAGATCGAGTTCCATCAGAAGAGATTGACCATCAATCGCATCGAACGAGATGTTAAGATGTCCAGGAAGACGATTTTCAAGATCACCATTGAGGGTGGTACCTTCGATTTGTAGCAGACTCGCTTGAACACGATCACGAATCGCCCGTATTTGTGCCGCTTTTGCGTCAAGCGTCTGACATGAGACGCTGAGCGCTTCAGCCATCCCCACAATGGCTGGGATGTTCTCTGTGCCAGCACGATGGCCGCGTTCCTGATCGCCTCCGTCAAACCATGTGTCAGGTACGGCGGTTCGTCTACAGTAAAGCGCTCCTATGCCTTTGGGACCGTTAAACTTGTGCGCTGAGATCGATAGTAGGTCGATTTTGGAAGCTTTGACGTCGATCGGAAGTGTACCTACAGCTTGAACAGCATCCGTGTGAAAGATAATGCCAGCTTCGCGGCAGATTGCGCCAATTTTATCAATCGGCTGTATGACGCCGGTCTCGTTGTTTGCATACATGATGCTGACAAGTGCCGTGTCTGGGCGAAGCGCTGCGCGTAGACTTTCTGGATCAACTCGGCCTGATGGCGTTACTGGCAGAAAGGTCGCTTCAAAACCATCTTTTTGCAGTGTTTTAACGCTGTTCAGCACGGCGTGGTGTTCGATCGAAGACGTGATGATGTGCTTTTTACCTTTGCGAGCTTGGGCGTGTAGCGTCCCCTTGATCGCCCAGTTGTCAGATTCAGTGCCGCCCGACGTAAACAGGATTTCGTTGGGTTCCGCATGGATCGCCTGCGCAATGGTTTGGCGCGCCGAGGTAAGCGCTTTCTTTGCTTCGCGTCCAAGTTTGTAAAGCGTACTCGCGTTGCCAAAATGATCCTTAAGCCAAGGCATCATTGCATGGAATGCTTCATCACAAAGACGCGTCGTTGCGGCGTTGTCTGCGTAGATAAACGTGCTCATAATTCAGATCCGTCTTCAATGAGTACTTTCATGGTTCCGCCGCAAACCATGCCTTCTTCTGCTGCAACTTCACCAGTCATATCGATGTGGGCAATCTGATAGCGTCCCGTCCCAATAATATCTATTGCGTCGCGTATGATTGCTCCCTCTGCACATCCACCACCAATGCTCCCCGTAATCTCTCCCCGTGTACCTACAGCCATTTTGGCACCCGCACCGCGAGGCGTACTGCCTTTGGTTTCGATGACGGTGACGATGGCTTTGGGCTTCGTATCGTTCGCTAAAAGTTCGATCATGTCGAGCTGAAGATCTGATGCACTGCATGGACGACCCAACGCGTGCTCCGGCAAACGCTTGTAGGCGATGAGTTCTGCCAGAATGGATATGGCAATTTCAGCAGGTGTGTTGGCTCCGATACTTAATCCGATGGGTGAACAGATGCGGTCTATACGGTCTTTGGAAAAACCTTCGCCTACAAGCTGTTCAAAGAGTGCTCGTACGCGGCGTCTACTTCCAATCATGCCCGTGTAGGCTGGTTCATTGCCTGGAAGAATGACGCGTAGACAGTCAGCATCATGCACGTGCCCGCGCGTGACGATCACAACATAGTCGTAGGGCGTGATCTTGAGCTGCGTAATGCAGTTTTCAAACGTATCACACAGAACGCGTTCTGCTTGCGGAAAACGTGCTTCGTTGGCAAACGCAGGTCGATCGTCGCACACGGTAACACGAAAACCACATTGCGATGCGAATGCACAGACTTGTAGCGCAACATGCCCGCCACCCAAAACGATCAGACGTTCCTCGGGTTGGACGGGTTCGGTCACGGTTACGGTTTCGCCATCTGTTGCGCAGCTTACCATCGCAAACGTACGCCCGCGCTGGTCTTCAATGGGTTCAACGGGGATAAGGCTTCGTTTGAGATCGTCTGCAACCGAACCTTCTTCGCCGCGAATCACTGTTTTGACGGCTATACTCTTGTTTTCGTGTATCATATGCATAACTTGTGCATAAATATTAAGACTCATAATTCACCTTTTGTCGTTTGTTTGGATACAAAGCGTGGATGCTTATTTATAAGGTTGAGCGTTTTAGATTGATCGTAGATCGCTATGCGGTAGACCGCAGCTCAATGCGCCTGCTAAAATACTCTTAGTTTCAGCCTTTTGCGCGTTTCGCTGGCAAAAATTTACTTATTTTTAGCCTTTTGTGCGTCGTACACCTTCAAAAAGGTTACCTGAAAATCTCGTTGCAGTCAGTGAGAAATCTTTGTGGGATGGTAATGTTTTGGGCTGAGTTTACGCCACGACGTTGTGCGTTGGTTGTGGTGGGTACGTCGGGTAAAGGAACCTCAATAATACAAAAAGGATTGCTTATCCGTAAAAGTTCATTGTTTTGGGCAGAAAAGGGGATGGACGTTTTCTTGCAGCAGATGGGTGTGGGAGACAAGCGTGTTGTCGCCGACGGCAAGAGGGGGTAGCGGCGTATTTCCCACCAAGAATCGTGGCGTGACACGGTTCTTGGTGAGGAAATAGCCGCTCAGGGGGACGCTTCCCCCAACCCAAAACGAGCATCTCAAAATCATTGAGACACAAGTGCAGTGCGGTTCGAAAGGCTGATAAAGTATCGTGGCTGTGTCGCTCAATTCTTGGAAATCATTGAAACAAGTACTATGATTGAACTTGGCAGTTTAGGAGTCGTAGACTTCAGTGAATCTCAGCATTGCTATCGACTATTTAAAGAGGATGATTCGACATGCGTAAGCCATTTTATCTTATCAGTTTATCAGCGCTTCTGCTTGCTTCATGCGGCGAAGAAACTTCCAGCAGCAAGAAATGCGGTGACGGAACGCAACTTCCCATCATTATAGATAGTATTTTTGCTGGCAAAACGGACGATAATATGACGCACGAAGCAGGAGAATGTTTGTCGTCGGAAAAATGCGTTTATTTGTATGATAAGCAGGGCGGAAGATCGAGCGGTTATGCCTGTAGTAGCACGGGACAAGGCTCTTTATTGTGCGATGGCAAAGAAGTTGATGCGCTGACCGACGATGAAAATTGCGGCATCTGTGGCAATAAGTGCCAAAATGGGGCGTCATGTACATCCGGGGTCTGCTTGGGAGAAAATGAACCAGTTTCTGAATGCGTAAAAAATGATTTGATGTGTGATGAAGATGGTAAGACCCTCAAGGTTTGTGGCGATATGGGATGGCAAGTGCAGCAATTTTGCCAGCTTGGGTGTGCAAATGATGCTTGTGTCATCGAAGAGGATCCGACGAAGTGTGACAAGGATGGCGCATTACAATGTGATGACGCTCAAACGAGCGTTCTGATCTGCGCCAACGGACATTGGCAGACGCAAAACACGTGCGTCGTTGGGTGCAAAGATGGCCAATGCCTGCTTGACAGCGATGGTGATGGTGTTGTCGATGAAGAGGATCCGTGTCCGAATAACGGCGCTGTGACGAAGGAAGGAGCAACGAGTTGCTTGCCATACGACGCAGAAACAGGGACGTTTACAATTTATACAATGGCCAATATGACCGAGTTTGAGCAGATTATGAAAGGAACGCTCACCGAGGATTCGAGTGGTCATGCACTGCCTGATGACGTATGGAATATTGTCAAGGGGATAAAGACAGTCGTTTTAGCCAAGGATATCAATATGGCTGATGGCCCGGGTACGCCAGAAAGTGATGATTGTATACTCGGTACAGATGGGTGGAGCGGCTCAATTTCACTTCAGAACATAACACTCGATGGTCAGGGACATGCGCTGACAGCTGTTCGTGTTTCTGACGGTGCGCGCTGTACTTTGCAGCATTCATTGTTCAGCAGTCTTATGAGTAGTTCTATTAAAAATATCAAAATAGATCTTGACGTTAAAAGCTCCGATGCGTGTGGCATCATTGCTGCGTCGGCTAAGGTCGTCGAAAAAAGTAAAAGTGTGATGGATTCTGTCACGCTTTCGGGATCGTTGGTGACAAACGTAGAGGATGCCGACGGCGTAGGTGGTATGTTCGGCGTTGTTAAGGGCTATTTAGTAAACGGATTTCAATATGACCCTGCTGTCGTGTTTAATAATTGCATCGCAGATGGCATTAGTGTAACAGCGCCTCATTCGGACAACGTTGGCGGACTTTTTGGGGCATTGGATGGTGCACGAATTAAATATAGTGAGTCTGCTCAGTATATTAAATATGTTGAAGGTAGAAATCATGTTGGCGGGGTAATTGGGTATACCAGTACGAATAACAATAGTGTCATCGAAGAAGGCAAATATGCTCGCTTTGTGATTGATACGGTTAAAGGCAATGATTTGGTTGGCGGTTATTCGGGAACAGGTATTCCACAGTCATTAATCCTCGTTATCAATAGTGTCACGGGAAATGATATCGTGGGGGGCGTTTCTGGCACAATTAATAATATCTCCAATATGGTAGGAGAAAAATATACAAATAGCTATATTAATGATATTGCTTTCCATGTGAATAAGGTTGTTGGGCGTTCTGTTGTCGGTGGTTTAATGGGAAGAGACTCAGCAAGAGTATCGAATGTTAATAATATATACGCTGAATCGAGTTATATTGGTGGAAAATCCTTTGTTGCAGGCTTGATTGGCAATTCTGGTACGTATGATTGTGATATAAAAGCTGTTGTTTCTAAGGTTTCTGAGATCGCTGATTTGCTCACGGCAGAAGATAACTATGAAGATATTAAAGCATCAGGCGAACGTTATTTTTCGGGGCTATTGAACAAAAGTAACAGTTATGGTTTTAGAATCCAAAATGTTTCATCGTGTGCAACGATTGAAAGTGGCATGTCTAGCCCGTCTGCAGGTTTGCATTGGTCTGAGGGAAATAGCTATGCGCAGGCGTTTTTGAATAAAGTCATCGTGACATCAAGTCGAATCTTTAACAATTCAACCGCCTATGATTATGCAATTACGAACGCGCCTATATCAGGTGGAACTGCATCTGTAACTGATGTGTATTATATGTCCTTTGTGCGCAATGAAAATGCAGTCACAAACTCAGATCGATTGGCATCACAGTACTATTCCGACAATTTCTCCGAAAAAGATGGCGATCTTATGGTCGAAAAGCTTGGTGAAGGTTGGGATATCGGCTCGTGTAGCTTGACGGATGCAAGCGGCATGACGTCTGTTCACAAAATTCCTGTCTATCGCCAAAAAGTGATCGAGGATATGCTTTCAGACCTCAAACAGACGGTTGCAGAAAGACAATATTTCACGGTCGAAGATTAATGGATCGATAATGTAATTGAGGCGCCTGATCAGGGCGCCTTTTTTTGTATCAATTCTTTTTGATACTTCGCCTATTGCTTCGCAATACGGCTTCGTTGCCGTCCTATTGCTTCGCAATACGGACGGCTGGAGTTTTTTAGTACGCAGTGTATAAGTCGGTGCAATGAAATATAAAATTGAGATATAATTAAAAAATCGATTCAGTTGTGAAGACTATAGGTTCGATGGCTGATAGGTATGAACTATGATTCGTGGATAGTGAATTGATTGTTGGCATTGATAAAACGGTGACGACGAAGGAAGAAAATGATGAAAAGAAAGGTTTTGCTGCTCTTATTTTGTGCTCTGGGCGGATTGAGTTCCGGGTGCGATATCGAAGGCGTTTGTGCTACGGATGCTAAGCGGTGCTTCAATGATGAAAATGAGCAGGCTCAAAAAAGCTCGTGTGTCGATGGCTTTTGGGCGGATCCCGTCAGCTATTCGACTGTTTCGTGTAACAGCGATCATACAAATTATGGTGAATGTCTCAATACCGAGCCCAAAAAGTGTGATGTTGAAACAAACGCTGAGACTGAATGCGTAGAAGGGGTTTACAACAAAAAAGCGTGTGAGCTCGACTGCAGCATCGACCAAAAAAGTTGTAACGAATGTGCTTCTGATGAAACAGAACCAGATGCGTGCAAAGACGGCAAACTCGTGTATTGTCAGTCTGGCAAATTCGTCAGTGGAAAAGATTGTGAATTTGGCTGCAATAAAGACGGAAAACGCTGCGCGGACTGTAGCGATGGTACTGTTACCTGCGAAGGCAGCCGCAAGATCCAGGTGTGTTACGATGGTGCATGGGAGCATGATTCGGATTGTCCAGACGACCTAGTCTGTTCAAATGGTGAATGCGTTGAGTCGTGTATGGACGGGGAGATACTTTGTGAAGTTGACGAAGAACAGGGCGCTGTCATTAAAGTTTGCAGCGAAGGCAGTTGGCATGTTCAGTATGCTTGTCCCTTCGGACAGTGTAGTGTTGACAACAAAGCGTGTTCTGATTGTGTCGAAAACGAATTCGGCTGTACGAATGATGAAAAAACTAAGGCAGGCACGTTTTCTCAGTGTTTGAACGGCAAATCGGTTTCTCTCAAGTGTACGAATAGCGTCAATGAACCTGTTTCGTGCAGCGACCAAAAGTGCGGCGGATGCATGAATGGTGCAAAGAAGTGTGAAAACGAAATGGTTTCTGTCTGTGAAAATGGCTTATGGACAGAAATTGAACATTGCCCCTCTGGATGCGAATTTGACGTGCCGGCTTGTATCACCGAGGTTGTGGCTTGCGTGAACAACAAAACAAAGTGCGTAAGCGGGGTGATGTATCAATGTATTAGCAATGTTTGGGACGAAAAAGGCCCTTGTGCAAACGGGTGCGATGATTTCGGTGAAAAATGTGCCGATACAGTTTCTCCAAACGCCTGTAATGAAGGCGAAGCACGATGTGAAAATGGTTCGCGCTTCGTATGTGAAGCTTCGAAATGGGTTTCCAAAGAAACATGTGCGTACGGTTGTGCTTCAGACGGTAGTGCCTTTTGTGCGCCAGCTCCAGAGTGTAATGAAGGCGAAGCGCTATGCACTGGTGGGGCTATCAAACGCTGCATTAAAGGAAAGTGGACGAATAGTCAGAACTGTGCAAACGGAGCATCGTGTGCCTCCGAATCGATGTGCGGCGTTTGTACAGATGGGGCGGTCAAATGCGAATCTATGAGCGTGCAGACATGTGTGCAAGGCAAATGGACCGTAACTCAAGCTTGTGCGTACGATTGTAACGATTCTAAAAGTTGTCGTACGACTCCTCGCGTGTGCGTAGATGGGCAAACGCAGTGCATTATGCAAGGTTCGCAGGCTGTTCAACAGACGTGTGTCAATGGCAATTGGGGGATGAACTTTAACTGTGTCAATGCTTCCTGCAATGGAAATGTCTGTGGTACGTGCATCACGGGCGCTATGCGTTGTTCCGGTAACAATCTTCAAATCTGTAAGGATGCGACGGTTTGGCAGACAAGTGAGGCGTGCCCTTACGGTTGTAATGACAGTAAGAATAGCTGTTTGAGCAAACCGGCTGAATGTACTTCGAAGGATAAATCTACATGCACCAATACCAATAGCATCGGTACGCAAACCGTTTGCCGAGATGGCGAATGGAAAAAAGAAAGTTGCGGCACGCGTTCGTGTAATGCAACGGGTACCGCTTGCGGTCTATGCAAAAACGGCGATAAAAAATGTACGGGGGGTAAAGCCTATGTTTGCAGCAACGGTAGTTGGGGCGAGGGAACATCTTGCTCCTATGGCTGTGACGAAGTCGAACCTAGATGCGGAAGTATACCTGAGTGCTCTAACGGTTCGACAAAATGTACGAACGGAAAGCTTTATACGTGTGAAGGTCGCCACTGGGGTGAAGCTAAAGCCTGCACTTATGGCAGCTGCAGTAGTGCAACGGCTTGTAGTGTTTGTCAGGAAAATACCAAAAACGGCTGTACGAACAATTCCGAAAAAGTTTGCAAAAATGGTCAATGGCAAACGCAATCCTGCACGTATGGCTGCAAAGCCGATGGTACTGTCTGTCGTGGTTCAAAACCTGTTTGTTCGGCTGGCGAAAATTCTTGTTCTGGTGGTTCGATTAAGACGTGCGATGCCGATGGTCAGTGGGGCGCGGCAACGTCTTGCGGGGCCTCCTGCAAAAACGCTACGACCTGCGGTGAATGCACAAATGATGCAACGAAAGCCTGCTATAAATGCTCTGCGGGCACTTGGGTAAATTCATGCTCCTACGGCTGCAAAGCCGATGGCTCTGGCTGCAAATCTATCCCCGTTTGCTCGGCAGGATCCAAACAGTGCTCAAACGGCTCGATTAAAACGTGTGATGCTGATGGCCAGTGGGGGGCGGCGACGTCTTGTGGCAGCGGCATTGCTTGCAAAAGCGATACAGCCTGCGGCACGTGTAAAGAAGGATCCAAAAATGGTTGCGGTGCCAATGGCGAAACGGTATGCAAAAATGGCCAATGGCAAACACAATCCTGCTCTTATGGTTGCAAAGCCGATGGTACCGGCTGTCGTGGTTCAAAACCTGTTTGTTCGGCTGGCGAAAAATCTTGTTCTGGTGGTTCGATTAAGACGTGCGATGCCGATGGTCAGTGGGGTGCGGCAACGTCTTGCGGGGCCTCCTGCAAAAACGCTACGACTTGCGGTGAATGCACAAATGACGCAACAAAAGCTTGCTATAAATGCTCTGCGGGCACTTGGGTAAATTCATGCTCCTACGGCTGCAAAGCCGATGGCTCTGGCTGCAAGTCGCAGCCCGTTTGCTCTTCAGGGACAAAATCTTGTTCTGGCGGTTCGATTAAGACATGCAATGCCGACGGTCAGTGGGGTGCAGCAAAATCATGCAACGCGTCCTGCAAGAGCTCTACGGAATGCGGTACGTGTACCAATGGCGATACCAAAACTTGTTATAAGTGCTCTTCCGGTAGCTGGATAAATGCCTGTACTTATGGCTGCCGCAAAGACGGTAAAGGCTGTCGATCTTCTGGGAGTGATCCTAATTAATTCTTAAAGCTTTCGGCTTAGGCGACGCAGGGGTCTGCGCCGCCTTTTTTTGTTTTTGTGCGCTTCGCCTATTGGCCTTTTGGCCAATACGGCTCCGCATCGCGCCTATTGCATACGGCACGATTTCGCTTCGCGTTGTGTGTCGTTGTAAGTTTAGGTGTGTTTTGGTATGATGGCTATCGATTTGGTTGACGCGGTTGTTTGCGTCGTATGTGGCTCAAATCATAGCATAAATTAAGATTTATATTGTTGAACAATCATATATGTGTTGTTTAATAATATAATTTAGAGTTGTAATTGCATGAAGAAAATACTATTATTATCTTTAATATCTTTTTTGCTCGTATCGTGTGATTCGGGCAATGATACGAATCATTCATCGAGTCAGGATCCATCGTATCAATGTGAACTCGGAGAACGAGTCTGCGATGGTCAAATGATTTACATTTGCGGATCAGATTTGCAATATCATATTGATGAGGTTTGTACGTGTGATGTCGACAGCATCGCCTGTATTCAGGATGATACACCTGAAATCTCAGATCCCGGTGAAATGGATCCGCCTGAACCAGAACCTGAATGTGAAGGCTCTTGGACAAAATGCGAAGCTGACATTTTGGTGCGTTGTGCTCAGGGCAAATTGTCTCGCGAATCGTGTGGCGTGGATCAGACTTGCAACGAAGCAGGTGATGCGTGCGTGCAAAAAACTGTTACCGAGCCAGATCCTACACCAGAGTGTGAAGGCACCTGGACAAAATGCGAAGCTGACGTTTTAGTGCGTTGTGCTCAGGGCAAATTGTCTCGCGAATCGTGTGGCGTGGATCAGACTTGTAACGAAGCAGGTGATGCATGCGTTCAGGTTAATACAACAATATCCTGCAACGATGATGAATATTACGATGTCGCCCAGGAAAAATGTATTAAAAAAGCATGTGAGCTAGATGCCTCACCACGTTGTGTCAATCAGTATGCTTATAAAATATGTGAAAATTTTCAATATATAACGACAAAGTGTCCCCAAAATACTTTGTGTAAGTCTGGAACATGCAATCCTGCGGCTGTCGTGGATCCTACAACACCCGAGGATAAAGAACGCGATAATAGTGGTGTAAACTGTAATGACGGATGGATTACCGTTTCTGCTGCAGAGGCATCGTCATGTGTCGATAGCGAAGCTTTGCTGGATGAGGGGAGTTGGCTTTGTACACCTGGTAATATTGAAGGTCGACTTTGTCGTCGTGTTCCAGCAGAAAGCCCGAATTCACTCATTACGCTTCAGGCAGGGCAGCGCTGTACGCTTGCGCAATTGACGCCTCCATCGGATTCTTTGAGAATTCACGTGATGGACATCGGACAAGGGGATGCCATCTGGATTCAAACACCGACGGGGCAAAATGTGCTCATTGACGGCGGTGATGGTGGTTATTTTGGTAAAACAAATGCCGGCCCGATCATTCAGGATTATTTAGCATTTCATGGCTTTGAGGCTGGAAGTGCGTTTGATGCGGTTTTCCTAACCCATCCTCACGCCGATCACTTCGGAGGGCTTCCCAAAGTCTTCAAAACTTATGGTTTGAAAAATTATATTGATCCTATGGCGCTCGATACGGAAGAAAGTGTTCCTGCTGCTTATGTTCAGTGGATCAAACAAATGCGAGGCTTAGTGGATGAAAAGAATATTTATATGCCCGCCAGTGATAAGTTTAAAAAAGATGCCAGTTTCCCTGTTGCATTTTTCGGTCCTGAGGTCAAAGCATATTATATAAGAAGTGCCAAAACGGTTGGTTCAACGGCTAATTCAGCCTCAATTATTTTTCAAATTGAATATGCAGGAAGATCTATGATCTTTACTGGTGATGCTGAAACCGCTCAAGAAGCCGAAGCAGTCAAATCGGCGCACGTTTCTTCTAATTTTCTAAAAGTTTGTCACCACGGCTCTACAACGTCATCTTCAGCGTCCTTCCTCAATGCTGTTTGGAAAGATATTTCGAAGTCCGAGCGTGCAGCCTTTATTTCGAGCGGTCGCACGCAGTTTTCTGGTGCAACCATTCCCGCTGCATCTGTAATTAACAATTTTATCAATGCTGGCTATTTAACAGAATCACAGATCTATAGCACTTCTGTTGGGGATGATGACAAGGTCGAGCGAGAGGCTTATCGCGACGACAATATTCTCCTCGTTGTAAAATCGGATGGTTCGTATTACGCTTGTTATGAAGGAACAAATTAGTTTTATATTTGATCTTTACTATATGTCCGATGGGACAATTCGGCTTTGTATGTCGTTTCGTTGACATGCGCTATGATTCGTGATCATTATATTGATAAAAATATAAAGTGTCTAAAAAAAAGGCGGCGTATCGCAAAGCGATAGCCGCCTTGCGCAGTCGTATTTGCCAAAGGCAAATAGACGCGCCTCACAATAAATCAGAATAGGCAATAGATTAGTATTGACATACTCTCCTGTTTTATAAGACTTAAAATAAGGCAATCTATGTGCGTGCTGTGTAGCATAGAATGCAGTGTAGCATAGGAGTTTGATGGGATTGATCTAAGGAGAAGCAAAATGTTGTCGAAGATGAAATCTATTTTATTAGCTGGTCTTTGCTGTTTGACGTTTGTGGGAACTGCCTCTGCGGGAGAAAAGAGCAAAAAGCATGCGGCTGATACTTACGTCCCCAATCCTGCAGCCGAAAAACTCTATCAAGAGAAAGCCCAGAACATGGATACGTGGACCTATGAATGTTTCTCCAGTACAAGCATGTCTAAGGAGGAGTTTGAAGCGCTTTTGCTAGGCGTGGAAACCTGTAAGCCTATAGATGCTAATCATAGTATTCCAATGAGAGGCGCTGTCGCGTATGGCGGATTATCATGCTTGCCTTATATGGTCGCGGAAGGCTTTAAGGAACAGCGCCAATATACAAGCAAAGATGCAGCTGACATTTTAATGCGCTTGCAAAATCATCCCTCCGAAAATGTGCGCCTAGCGGTGCTAAAGATCATGCTTGTGCATTTGCTTGAGAATTCGACGGTGCACAACCGATTGGACAAAAAGCCAGTCGTTACGATCAAACAGGTTGTGGATTTTGTCAATGCTCAAAAAAGCGAGCGATTTGACAAATTTATGATCGCTTTGCTCGAAGAAATGCCTGATCTAAATCAGAAACGCGAATTTGATGCTTTTTATGAACGTTGTAAAGAGTCTTCCGATCCTTACGTCAGAGTTGTGGCTCTCGAACGCAAGTTAACAGCACAAGATATCATAAAAGATATTCCTGACACAGGAGCTGGTTTTGCGCGTATTTTTAAAGATCCTAATGTCGTTACGCCGAAAGAACTCGAAGCTGCAATACGTCTTACGGAGCGGTGCCAAATCGATCAAACTACGCTTGCAGCCGATATCAATTGTATAGCATTAGTCAGAGTGCCTAGGGTGATGGGGCGGTTTGCAGAATTTCCCGTTGTTGTATCACAAATTATTGAAAATCTTAAATCTCACCCTCACCCTACCGTGCAAACCTATCGTTACGCTTTGATTAAACTAGAGCTTGGCAATTTAGGCGTTATGGCGTTTCTCGAAGATGAACCAGATCTACCTCCTGCTGCATATATGGGGATTTTCAATTTGTTAGCGGACGAACGAAGTAATCCAGAGGTCGTCGAATTTGTCAAACAGTATCTCAATCACCCAAATGAACTTGTTCGCGAGAAAGCTCAATCATTTCTTGTGTTTGCAGTAAATAATAAACTAAAAGCGTCTTCAGACGTGATTTTACCTAAATTCAAAGCCTTGTCCAAATGTCAGTTCAACGCCGAGCACAGTGACATTGATGTTAATTGTCCGGAGTTTATTGACTTCTCACGATACAAATTGGATTCCAGTGATCGTGAGGATGCAAAGAAGCATGCACAGGCGTTGGAGGCGTTTTTGGACGATTCTTCAGAACTTCTTCGCCTAATGGCTTATATACAGTTGATGACATTATCTTACGGACGATATTCTCGTATCAGCTTTGAAGATGTTATTGCTAAGTGTATGAAAGACACAGAGCTTAGTATGAATTCTTGTTTTAGTGTATTGGTCGGAATGCTGAACAACATTCCTGGCGCGTTAAATGATCCGCATATCCGAAATGGCTTTGAATTGTTTACGACAGTGCCGTATCCCGAGATGAGCAGTGAAGCCAAGCGCATGCTTCAATCGATCGACAAGTTACGAATATCAAATTCGCTCATGTAATTAATCGAGCAATTTTACAAGTTCTTCATTCATATACGGCGCTTATAAGAGAAGCGCCGCGTAAATTTGCGGCTCTATTGAGCAAAGAATCAACGTATTGGTTGTTCAACCAATACTTTTTTGCTAGCGTCCAAAAAAGTTCGCAAAAACTCGGAATCCCGATTTAACGAACACTATACGCGATCTCTGGGTAGAGAACATGCATTAATGTAAGCACGCCCCTTCTGAGACCATTCTTCAATATAATCGATGATGTACG
>JAZRWH010000003.1:0-72719 GCA_045599585.1 Myxococcota bacterium | reverse complement strand
CTTCGTACATCATCGATTATATTGAAGAATGGTCTCAGAAGGGGCGTGCTTACATTAATGCATGTTCTCTACCCAGAGATCGCGTATAGTGTTCGTTAAATCGGGATTCCGAGTTTTTGCGAACTTTTTTGGACGCTAGCCGTTAAGAAGGTGATTTGCTTTAGTATGTCGGTTATAGAAAATAAAAAAGACAGCCTTTATTTGTTCAAGCTTCGTACAAGAAAAAAGCTCGCTTGGTTGCGAGGCTTTTGTTTGATTAATTTAGGACTTTTGGGCGCCACTCAGGAATAAGGTTTCCATTATCATCAAATTCACAAAGACGATGCGACTCATGGAAAGCTCCATATATAATCTCATCCTCGCATGAAGCTTCTGCTTTGAATTTCAAAAGATGCTCTTTTAACATTTTGACATAAGCGTCCCATTGAGACTGCGTTCGTGCCATTTGACGAGAACTTGCTCCGTAACCGGCTTTTGGAATGTTTTCATCAATCCAACGTTTTAATTCAATGTCTTCTGGTCTTACGTCTGTGTAATCAAATCCAGGTGTGCATGTGCTCATGGCGACCATTCCCTTATTACAATGTCCAACAAAGGCTTGTAACGCTCAGCTAAGATACGCTTCGCGTTTTCGTTTCCAAAATACAAAATTTCTTTGATAGAAGCAAAGACTTCTATATTAAAATCACCATATTTATCGCAATATGACCAACCTTTCGATTTTGATGTCTTATTATACAATCAAATCATGTTTTGTATTTGACACTTGATGTTTTCACCTTGAATACGAAGCCAAATGCAAGCCTTTTGTAAAAGAATGTGATCTTTTAAAGACCTTTTGTACTCAGAATCCGGAATGCGTGAAAAACTAGTGCTCAAAGTTATATAGTCCCGAGATTTATTAGGAAGATTAAGCAAAGAGTTATTGTTAATCCAAGGAGCGCTTTTTTGTTTGAAAAATTCTTCTTCAACATGCGCTTCCGCTCGCTTGGAGCGCCCGCTGCTTGCCTTCTGCTTCGCTACGCGTGCGATTTAATAGTAATTGTAAGTCTCTTTCATATAAAAACGATTATATCTCGATATAATCGAAGCTGCAGTGAAGTATTCCGAGTATTTTAAGAAAATTTCGTGGGATAGTCGTGAAGAAAATAAGATACTGATACTTTCCAATTTATAAGCTGTCACAATTCATAAACAAAAACGCCTGGCGTATGCGCAGCATAGCCAGGCGGCCGAGCCGTATTGCCATAGGCAATAGGCCGGCTGTGAAGCCGTATTCGCCTCTAAGACTTACGCCCATCCATCCTCCATAGAAGCAATGGATAATGCATTCATCGCCGAGGCGAATAGGCTAAACGAAGAAGCCCTTAGGTCGTAAAGTGGGACGGCACACCAAAGCCAGCCGTTTCACGGAGGTTCAGATAATCGTCACTGAGAGCAAATTTGATGAGTTCAGGAATGCGTCGAAGTTGTTTGTAAAGCCCAGCGAGGTACTCAGGGGATGCTTTGGATGGACTCCAACCATCGGCAGCGAGCAACGCGGGAATACTTGTTTCGAGTGAACCCGAGAAGAGCAGCGCAGCGCGGTCGGCCGCAGCATAAAGGGCATTGTTCCAACCAGAAGCAGATTCAAGCGTCATGCGTTCGCGCAAGCCATCCTTTTCGTCGATGAGCTGGGCCACAGCCTGATGACGACTGCGAGAAAGGCCGAATTTGACTTGATCTGCTGCTTCGAGCGTGTAGGCATTGCGCTCAGCCAGACTTTTGCCGCGCGCAACATAATAGATACCATCAAGCGTGTACCAGACCTGTTCGGGTTGGAAAGAAAGGATCTGATTGATATTGCTCCAAATGAGTCCTCCAATATATCCAGCCCAATGACGTTGAGCCTCGCTAGGCATTTCATCGAGAGTTTCGAGCGAGAACCAGAAATCGCTATCGTAGACTTTGGGAACGCGATCGGGTTCGTTACTCACGTAACCGTGGGCTCCAGAGAGTGCAAGCGTATTGGATGTAAACGCAATGAAATCGTTGAATTCCTGGTGTTTAAGCGATTTAGATCCCAAAAGAGAAGGTTTGGGCACCAGATCTTTGAAGCGACGAACGAGGAGGGGCATAGCCTCGTGAAGCACATCGCGCACTTCTCGTAGATCAGGCGGAAGGAGGCATTCAGCAAGTTTTTGTTCGTTGAACTTGCGATTAGGGTTAATGCGCGGCGGACGGACGTTCGCTGGCGCGAGCGGAAGATCTGCACCGGGCACAAAGACCTTGGCCATCTGCGAAAGAATACGAATGCGGTCATGGCAATCATTACGACGACAGATCTCAAGGGCAGCACGATAGATTTCGACCTGGAACGGGTCGCGAACGAGGATATCGCAAAAAGCGTCATATGCATTTTTGGACTGTCCCGGCACATTACAGCGAACGAGTGCGTAATCTTTGACGAGATCATTGACGGAATCGCCATTGACATTGCCTTTTGCTCTTTCGGAAGCATTGATCGCACGAGAATAAAGAATCTCGGCCTCATCCCAACGTCTCAATTCTTTGCTAAGAATCTTGGCAGCAAAGCTGAGATACTTGCAAACAAGCAAAGGTTGTGACGAGATAACGGAGCTTTCATCAACCGTACGCTTGAGATTTTCAACGAGCATAAGTCGCTCGGCATTGCGCGTATAGAGTGCATTAATGCGTTCAAATACGCCATCCGCCTCGGGATAAACGCTAAAGAGTTTCCATAAAAGCTTTTCGCCAGTCGAAGCATCATCGAGTCGATCGATATAAAGATCTGCGAGGATGATCCAGAGCGGGAGATCTTCTTCGAGAATTGACGCATCGACGATGTTGAGCAGAATCGAAGCTGCGACCTGGGGATCGCCAGCACGTGCGTGTGCTTTGGCCAAAATGATCTGCGTATCGCGTGACTGCGCTGTATTGCGAGAAAGCGCATCAAAATAAGCGAGCATGCGACCGGGATCGCCGCCAGGCTGATAGAAGTGAAGCTCAAGCAGTTCGGGTTCAAGCGCAAGTTGTGCTTCGAGGGGCGGATCGTGGCGCTCAATATAATCGTCGAGTGCCCGGCGAGCAATTTCATACTCGTTGATCTTTGCAGCAATGCGTGAAATTTCGACGAGGATCGAACCGTCACCCGGCGCGGCATGATACGATTGATCAAGACAAACCAACGCTTCGTTCAAATTCGTTTTGCCTGCCGTAAAGATATTGGCTAGACGACGCCACAAGGCAGAACACTTGACGTTGTCATCACTCGCTTGCGACAGATGTTTGCGAACCTGATCGACGAGGAAATCCCAATCCCCTTCTTTATAAAGCTGATCATAGAGCATTTCGCGCTTGGGATTGTCGATAGAACAACGCTGACACGCTTCTCGCAAGCAATCGAGTGCTTCTTGATAACGACGAAGTTTCGCTTTGAGGATGTACGCTCGCTGAAGGACAATCGAAATATGCTCTTCTTCATTGCGCGAGCTGGCTTCCTGAATCTCGTAAACCGCGAGCAATTTTTGCCACTTGCTTTCACGCGCTTCGGCGATCTCGTAGTAGTAAGCCGCCAAAAGTTCGAGGTCTGGGCGATACGAAAGTTCATCGTCTTTGGCATCGGGCAATAACTGATCCGTTGGATCCGAGAGATCGCCGTTGAGCAGACGTGAAATGACGCACCAACGACGCATTTCTTGAGCTTCAAGCGAAGGAAGCGCCAAGATATCCTGGCGAATTTGCATAAAGTTTGGACGTTTAGCCGGTGAGAGTTTGGCGTAAAGCGATAGCGCTGTCTCGGAATTCTCGATATTGTTTAGAACATCGAGCGTTTCGGGACGAATTTCGTCTGGGATATTCATGATGACAGACGCATTCAACGCGTGGTGATGGATAGATTTGGGAGAAGGTTCTTCAAAATCCATACGAAGTCTGGGAATCCAATCCATTCTACAAGCGTGAATCATGGTCTTCGAGAGCTCACTTAAACGCGAAGCATCATCAGCCGTCACGACAATCGTTTCAGCACTACCTTCTTCGTCCGAATCCACTGCAGGCGGTTCGAAGATCAGGTCGGCAATCTTTTGAGGATCGTGATCACGACGCATGCGCAGATCGGCCAAAACACGCATAATCTCACGTTTTGCATCCGTCGTTTTAACGATGTCGCACATCGATTCGAGTTTTTGAATCGCCTCATCGAGCTTGTCGAGTTTAAGTGCGAAGTCGACCCACAGGCGCATGAGCGCCGTATCTTCGATGTTGCCATCCAATGCTTTGCCATACTCTTCGAGCGCGATATCGTTTTCTGCAAGTCTGTAGCGATGAATGCGGGCTTTCCAAAAATGCGTAAGCCAAGGCTGTGAAAACGTTCCACCAGCTTCGAGTTCAAGGTTCAGAATACGCAAAACATCCTGCCACTTACCTGCTTTTTGGTACGTTTCGAGGAGGAATTTGCGCGCAAGTGCATCAGCAGGATTGACTTTAATGCAGTTCTCATAGACTTCGACGGCATCTTCAACGCTGTCGAGCGGTCCTTCCAACAAATGGGCGATTTTATGCAGCGTACTGCACTTCTGCACCGGATCCTGACAAAGTTCTGCATAAGCACGCCACAATTCGACGAGCTTTTCGTGATCATGTTGTTTTCGATATAGCCTGCCAAGTGCAGCGTACGCCTGACGAGACTGAGGCCATGCCGCACGCGCCTTTTCATAATACTGAATCGCCTGTGGAATGAGTTGAAGCTTGATCTCTGAAAGCTCACCGTTGTTGTAAAGCAAAGAAGCTTTGTACTCAGAATTCTTCGAATACGTGCACTCTTCATCATTAAGGTTGATGAGCTTTTCCCACATTTCAAGTTGAATGTAGAGTCGAGCCAACGAAGCGTTGGTGTTTTGACGATGGGCATCGATCTGTCGAATCGCCTCAAGCGACATACAGGCCAACTTCAGATCTTTAAGGTGCTTTTCGGTAATTTCGGCAATCTGTTCGAGCAAAAAAACGTGTTCTGTTGGATCGAGCGTCACGCCCTCAGCAGCCGCATAAAGCTTAAGCAAATCTGCCCAATTGCCGATCGTGTGCGTCATGCGCGCGGCCCCCTTGAGGGCAGCCAAATCGTCCGGACGATAGTGTAAAATCGCCTGATAATGACTGAAAGCTTTAAAACACAAGTTCAGACGCGCTTCATAAATCCAAGCGAGTCGAGCATGTTTTTCGGTATAAACTTCGGTCGTATAATTGGCATCATTGTGAATCGTCGCATAGTTCAGCTCTTCCTCGAGCATTTCAGCAAGCTTCGGCCAATTTCCGTCTTCAATATAGAACTCGCTCAACGCCTCAATGGCAGGTTCGTACGACGGACAAGTGCGGTTGGCTTCGACATAAACGTCTCGGGCATCACTTGCACTATCGAGTTCATCTCTAAAAATTCGTGCAATTTCACATAATTTTTCAGCTTTGAGCTGCGGACTTTGAAGTGCCAAGCTCAAAGGTGACAACGCTTCAAGAAGCTTGCTACAATCACCGAGTTCGAGACAAATACAAAGATTTTTGTGTAAAAGCGCTAGATTCTGCGGATATTTCGCAATACCGTCGTGCAATATTTTTAGAGCTAAGTCTGTATCACCGCATTCGTAATGCGCAATATCGACGAGAAGCAAACGATAAAAAGGCTCGTAAGGCGATTCAAAATCCTCGCGATCTAAAGCCTGTTGCAAAATATTGACAAGATCTTCGCGAGAATCCAAACGTTCTGCACGCGTAATGCCGTAATCGACGAGTTCATCATCCAAATAGTCATGCGCCGAAAGCGTTTCCCACAATACATCAGCCTGATCCTCATCAGGCAAAATGCATCGATATAGAATCCATAAACGCGTCAAAAGGTAATGCGTCATGTCGCCGATTTCGGTTTGTTCCGAAAGCGCATCACGCAAAAGCTTTTCATAACGCTCCCAAGCGCTCGTCGCCAAAAGCGCATCTTCCCACAGATAAAACAGCTCTTCATCAAAGGGACGTTCTTCTTCATCGTCCTCTTCTTCCTCAGCAATGAGCTCGAGCTGTGCAATGGCCATCTCGGGATCCTTAGCACAGTAAAGATTCGTGCGTACGAGCTCGCGTCTGAGTTGGGCCTTACGAACCGGATCTGCACCAGGTATTTCGCGTTCTATCGATGCGATTGTGGCTTCATCATCCCCTTCTGCGCGTTTTACACGTCTGAGGCCTGTGTTCGCACCACGACTCATATCGAAGGCTTCAAGCGCTTTTTCATACAGTTTTTGGGCAGCTTCGGGATCATGCTCGATCATGCCTTCGCGAAGTTCAGCGAGTGCACAAAAGAGTTCTGAGACTTCAGGCTCATCCTCCAGCAACCGAGCGCTGTTTTCAAGTCTTTTCACGTATTGCGTAATCGCAGTGCGTCCCTGAGCCAGGCGTTTTGCCTGCAATACCGCTGCCTCTTGCTGAGAAGGCATTCCAAGGACTTCTGCTTCGCGTTCCATGCTCATATTTTGATCCTCCATGAAATTCTAATATGCGCCCCCTCTGGTTTTGTACTACTCCGATCGAACATGTGCACATTTTAAAGGTTTGTGTGGGGGAAGTCTCCCCCTGAGCACCTATCTTCTCGCCAAAGGCATGTTCACTTTTTCGGCGACACGTCTTTGCAAACAAAGCCATTGCATTCGTTCACGCGCTGCCTTTGGCTGCGAAGATACGGTGCTACCCCCTCTACGCCTTCGCTCAAGGCTATTCGCCTTGGCTTCGGCGTGTGCAGCGGCGTCTACATACCCCCTAGCAGCGTACATTAAATATCGACTTCTACCAGGTTTGATCGACACAAAAAAGGCGCGCTAAAGCGCGCCTAAATACAATCTAAAACCTTAATGGCCACCTCATAGTGAGATAGACAAGCCAGAACTTGTAAAATTAATTACTCACACCCATGAGCCACACTTCACTGCCCACATTTTCTAAACTCGAAATGACGCCATTTTTGCCGCAGTAGATCCAATTATTGCCGCCGTCACCCGAAAAACGAAAGACCAATGCATGACCATCGGCTTTTTCAGGCTTAACGTTGTCAGGCATATATTCGTCGTTGCTGCCCACGGCATCACCATTAAAATTAACGTTACGCTTGGCAGGACCAAATTTGAGCTGAGCACCGTTGTTGAGATAATCCTGAACAGGGACATAGCCTATTTCGCCCATAATGCCTTCATGCGAATTGGAAGCCCCTGTTACGCCTTCTGCATAAACCTGCGCATAAGCATTAAAGACTTCGCCCAACTTGATATCCGTAGCCCAAGTAACCTGACACCACGTAATATTGACGTTGTTGCCAGTACCGCCCGACGAAGATCCCGACCCCTCTTCAACATTAACAAAGCCAACATTTGTCGCGAGCGTCGAAAGATCCGAGATGATACCGTTTGCACCACAGAACGTCCAATTCGAGCCATCCGTCGAAACGCGGTAACCGACGCCATACAACCCCGCAACCTCCGGGACAATACCCGTCGTCATATATTCATCTTTTACGTCGGAACCGTCGCCTGTGTAATCTAAGTTACGCGAAGCCTCGACCCAATGAATCGTATCAACACCTGCACTTGACCCTGCAGCCAAGAAATCATTAATGCCGATGTAACCGAATTCTACTTTCAAACCTTGGTGTGTTCCTGTTTGCCCCGTCACACCATCGGCATGAATCTGCGCATAAGCCGTAAAAGCATCCCCCAATTTCATACTATCGATATACCAATTGAGTTTGCATTCGTCGATGACCGCAGAAATCGGCGTTTCAATTTGCGTATTACCATTGCCGCCTTGCATATTACCATTGCCGCCTTGCGTATTGCCATTGCCGCCTTGCGTATTACCATTACCGCCTTGCGTATTGCCATTGCCGCCTTGCGTATTTTGATTTCCGGCATGATTTGAGTTGTCATCATCATCACAGCTGACAAACGCAAGACTCATGGTAAGCGCCAACAGATAAACCCATCGTTTTTTCATTGTATAACTCCTTTTATGTTGTTAAGTCCTTAGACTAAATCAATGAAAGCAGATCCTTAACTGCCTAATTTATTATAGCACAAATTCAAAGCATAGAGCAGAACAACACGTACCTTCAAACAAATAGACTGAAACCGAAGAGCACGCTGCAGGCGCGAAGGGGTAGCGGCGTATTGGCAAAGCCAATAGCCGCTCAGGGGAAGACCTTCCCCTTTTGAAAACAAACCCAAAGATGAAATAAACAAAAAAGGCTTCCCAATTTATTACATTGGGAAGCCTGAAATATTATATATTTCGAATTATAGCATTAAACATACAAGCCTTTAATGCGGTCTGCGTATTTCTTTTCAACCTCACGGCGTTTAATTTTAAGCGCAGGCGTCATCATGCCGTTTGTAATTGTAAATTCATCGAGCGTAATGATGAATTTGCGGGGTTTTTCGTAACCTCTAAAAGCCTCACACATTTTGTTAAGCTCCTGATCCATTGCCGCATGAAGTTTATCATTGGTTTCGAGATCAGCATTAGAAGCATTTTCGAGCTTATTATCAGTTTTAAATTTGGTAAGGAAAGCAGCAGTCGGCTGAATGACAGCGACATTATAAGGTTTATTCGCACCAAAGATTACGCAAGTTTCTATCATAAGAGAAGACATGACTTTCGCTTCGAGGGCGCTGGGAACGACATATTTACCATTTTCGAGTTTATATTGTTCTTTAACGCGGCCAGTAATAAAGAGGAAGCCATCTTTATCAAGGAAGCCCATATCACCAGTACGAAGTTCATGATTTTCGGTCAAAACTTCAGCCGTGGTTTCGGGGAGATTATGATATTGCTTCATAACGATCGGGTCACCGACAATGATTTCGCCCTGATCAGAGCTTTCACCGTCCGGATCGACCTCAATGCGAACGGGAACGCCGGGAAGGGGTTTACCAACGGAACCGACTTTGCGTCCGAAATTAGGCGTATTCACGGCGATAATTGGTGACGTTTCGGTCATACCGTACCCTTCATAGATTTCGATACCGAAGTCGATAAAGAAGTTAGCGACTTCTTCGGAGAGAGCAGCGCCGCCGCTGATACAGAAGCGGAGGCTATTTCCGAAAACGCTGCGCACTTTGTTTCCAACGACGCGATCGAGGACTTTCATCTGAAGTTTATCAGCGAAAGAGAGATCTTTGCCGGAGCGAGCTTTTTTAGCAAGAGCTTCAGTTCGACCGAAGAGCATACGCGCGATCGTTTTATCTTCAAGTTTTTGGTGAATTGTATCATAAATTGTGTTGAACAATTTAGGAACAGAGACAAATACTGTCGGATTGACTTCGAGGAGATTCTGAACGATGGTACGATTTGATTCCACGAGGCCGATTGCGGCGCCTACTGCGGGGAAAAGCAAGAGTTCGACCGTTTTGCCAAAGGCGTGAGCCCAGGGCAAGAAAGCGAGCGTACGATCAGTGGGAAAGAGGTTAAAACCTTTACAAGTTCTGACGACGTCCTCAATGAGGTTACGGTGTGTAATTTCAACACCTTTCGGGTTGCCCGTTGTACCACTTGTATAAACGATATCAGCGATCTCGGAACCTTCCATTTCGATGCAGCTGACGAGACCTTCTTCCTGATTAATGACGTTATTAATATTATTAGGATCTTTGCTATCTGAAGAGCGGATAACCAGAATATTTTTGATCGACTCGATCTTAAACCCTTCGATTTGAGATTTTATATTATCGTTTCCAACGACAAGAAGTTTAATGTTAGCATCTTTAATAATATATTCCCAATCGGAAGGTTTTTGAACTTCGTACATGGGGACGACGATAGCACCGATGCCGTAGGCGCCGTAAACAGTAAGCGCAAATTCAACGGAGTTACTTGCGATGACGCCAATAACATCGCCTTTTTCGATCCCCATTTTTCGCACAGCCGAACGGAATTTGCGCACTCTGACATCAAATTCAGAGAAAGTGATCCATTCATATTTTCCAGCTTTTTTGACGCCGAAAAATTCTTTATCACCATACTTATCAATGGAATTTTTTAGGAGATCAGCGGCGTTATTAGAATGAATTTCGAGTTCCATAGATTTCTTCTTATGAATAATGAGCCGAAGCTGTTTAGTTGTAATATCTTCTAATGAACAAAGACGCAAACAAAGCAATATGTTCATTAGAAGACATGCGTTAAAAAAAGCGCCGAAAATCAGAACAACTGTTTTCGGCGCAATATTTCAAGAATTACAAATTGTAGATTTATAATCCCAAGGAAACTTTTTTATCGTGAATGATTCCGGTATCGCCATATTCCTGAACGAGCCCGAGGATAAGTTTGCTTGCATCATCCATCAAACCGAGTGACGCATAGAAATCGACTTCCTGGAGGATAGCCTGGACTTGCTGCATTGCATTGAAGGGGATACCCGCAGGTTGAGCAGGCGTACGTGGAGCTGCTGGTTGAACAGGGGTACGCGGAGCAGGTTGGAAACCAACGCGCGGAATAACCTGAGATTGAGCGCGACCGGGCACAGAGGCAGGACGAGCAGGAGCAGGAGCTGCACGATTAGGGATTGCTGGTCGAGCCGGGGTTGCTGTTGGGCGTTGAGGAACTGGAGCTGGTGCAAACGGTTGTTTGGGCGCAGCGGGGGCTTTTGGCTGAGGCGGCTGAGCATTGACAGGGCCAGGCATGAAAGCATTGTTCGCTGTTACGCCATTCACATCTTCTTCTTCCGCATCTGGAGCATTCTCGTTCATGAGGCCAGCGAAAACATCATCCAACTCATCTATGAAATTTTCGCCGAAGAGTTCTTCATTATCCGCGGAAGGCGACGAAGGTTTCATAAACGAAGCAGCTGTAGCGAAGCCAGGTTTTTGAGAAGGCTGAGGAACTGGTGTCGCTTTAGGTTTTTCGAGCTTACGGAGGTCAGAAATGACATCATTCGAAATTGACTGCATTGGAGCGGGCATTTCGAGGGTCATACGACGATGCAAGTTGCTTGGAACTGGCGGAACATTGCCGACAGCAGGATTTTTCGTCACAGGAGGAATCGCTGCAACAGCACCGCTTTTCACCCCAGGACGCGGTATGCCGGCCGTAGGAACAGCAGGAATTCCGCCACGAATGCCATTGGAAGGAGGCATAAATCCACCAGGACGCGGAATCGGAGGCGGTGCAGCCAAACGGTTTTGCGATGGAGCAGGCACCGTAGCTTCGATCGCAACAGTTGGAAGCGGTGCAGCAGGCGTATCCCCATCGAGATCGTCCATTTCTTCTATCATACTTGATGATTCAGCTTCGAATGGAGAAGGTGCTGGGGCTGCCGGTCTATTAAACGTATTCGGAACAGGAGGCTGAGCGGGCGCGGGTGCGGGCGCGGGTTGTCGAGAGACTCGCTGCTGCGTAGCACTGCTTACGCTTCCCATGGTTTCAGGTGGCAACAATCCGTACTGCGTAGGATCAACACCAAAAACGAGCATTAAATTGTAATTTTCCCAAGCGTTCGGCGTACATTTTTCGGCAATAAGGACGTGTCTGATGCCTTCTTCGAGATCGCGCTGATAAACGGCTTTGGCAATTTTTCGTTCAACATAGGCCTGAGAAACGTTGTCCCCTGCCTGTTCATAGATTTCTGTAAGAAGACGCAGCGAAGGCATGTGTTGCTCATCTCTTTCGAGAATACGCTGACAAATTGCAGCAGCACGTGCTGGGTCACTGTTATGGTACGCCTCTAAAGCCATCGAGAACTCAGCATTCAACGAATCGTTTGCGCGAGCAGGTGCCTGCGGCGGCTGATTGTAATTTTGCTGCTGATAGGGCGGCTGCGGCGGCTGATTGTAATTTTGCTGCTGATAGGGCGGCTGCGGCGGCTGATTGTAATTTTGCTGCTGATAAGGCGACTGCGGCGGCTGATTGTAATTTTGCTGCTGACTCACAGGCTCGGCACTTGGCGTCGATGCGATCATCATCAAATCGTTGAGTGAAAAGACAGCAGATGCACCTAACATCGGAATATCATCATCGCCATTAAGCGCCATGATGATTTCTTCATCGTTCGGAGCTAATTTTTGAGCACGAAGCCAAACATCTTCGATAACGTCGTCGCGTTCGCCGTTGGTTTTAAGTTTTCGAGCCAGCGTTTTGAGTTCTTTGACGGCTTCGCTCGTACGTCGCGTCTGGGTATAGCATTTGACCAAAAGTTCGTGAATTTCAGGCGTACGAATTTCTTCGCTGATATCCGACATAATCGCTACGGCATCCGTAAAGCGATTCATCTTGACATATATATTGGCCAGATTGAAGATTGTATCTGTATCATCATGACAAATCTTCAAATACTCGCGAGCTGTCTGGACGTAATCGACAAGACGATCTTTGCTGAGGAGCTGAGCCAAAGCCAGACTATACTGTCTGCAGGCACCTTCGAGATCATTTTGATCGATAAGGTACTTGGCATATTTGATACGCGTTTGAACATTTTCGCTGTCTACACGCACCATCATTTGGATCAACTTGCCATACATCTCATTATTCATTGACGGATCAATGAATTCGATACTGCGGCTTAGCTGAGCTACTGCTTCATGCGGAAGACCAAGTGAACCGTAGAGTTCTGCTCCCGTAAGGGCCAACTCACAGTTTACAGGATCTAATTTTTGAGCCTGTTTAATAATGGCAAGCGCCTTCTGTGCAGCCCCCTGGTTGCGATAGAGATTGGCAATCTCCGTAAGCGTCTCTACAGCTTCGGGTATTCGTTTGGCTTTTTCGTAATAAGTTGCAAGCTTCAGCTGAACTCGAGCATCAGACTTGTAATCATCGCTGATCTTTTGAATTTCACGAATTGCTTTGTCGTATTGATCCTTGTCTGCGTACTTCTGCGCCGCCTCAAGGACTTTTTCTTTATCTGCAGCCACGTTTTTGCCTAATACGTTTAAATTGAAAAACGTTCACACTCACTTGAGTGCATACCCATGCCCCACAAAAAGGGGGCATTTGCATTTATATGTTAATGAAGCATTCGTCAAGAGAGAGCCACAAGAGTTACCACACAGATTTAAGCTGGAACCCATAGAGAGAGTCACCTTGATGAAAGCAAGCCCATTTCATTTTGCGCTAAAAAAGCGCAAACGACGACCTGATTTATGAAATCATGTATCTTTTTTGCACGCTGATGATGCAATCAAAGCCTGTAATCAGCACAATTTTTACTGAACGAATCCAGACGCTTAACGGCGGCGTATTGAGGGCAAAAGCCCGAAAAGCCGCCGGGCCGGGCGTATTGGGAGAGCAAGGCTCGCCCGAAAAGACCGGCCAAAGTTTAATGTGCCAAAGATCGAAGCTCCGAAATAGCCTGAGCATAATCGGATTTAGAAAAAATACCGGAGCCCGAAACAAAAACACTGGCCCCAGCTTTGGCGGCAGCAGAAATCGTCGAAGCTTTGATGCCGCCGTCAACTTCGATCAAGAGGTTAGGATAGAGCGCATGAAGTTCTGCAATTTTTTGTGTGCATGCAGGAATGTAGCTCTGACCGCCAAATCCAGGATTCACGCTCATCACAAGGACAAAATCGAGATCATTGATCACATATTTAAGCCCATCGAGGGGGGTATGCGGATTGAGCGCGACGCCTGCGCGACAGCCGACCTGGTGAATATGTGCGATGGTACGATGAAGATGTGTGCAAGCTTCGATCTGGACACAAAGCGTATCAGCACCAGCCTTAGCGAAGGCATCAATCATACTGTCGGGTTCAACAATCATGAGGTGCACGTCGATTGGGAGGCGCGTCACTTTGCGGAGGCACTCAAGGACAGGAATACCGATGGACATATTGGGAACAAAACGACCATCCATAACATCAAAATGAAGCCAATCCGCACCAGCTTTTTCGAGCGCTTGAACTTCTTCACCGAGTTTAGCGAAATCGGCGGACAATAAACTCGGCGCAATGAGAACTTTTTTGTTATCGGGCATATCTATCATTATTTTAGCTCCTTCGTTTACGCAACATCGAAGTATTCTTTCATTGGGTCAAATATGACTCATGAGCAATTTAGACTTAATCTTGATTCTATCCAGAAAAAGCCCCCAGCAGAAAGTCTGAGATCACGGCTGAGGATAGACGACATCGTACGCGATACTCGTTTGCTGCGGCTGAGATTGATAAACATCGGCATTAAGTTTTTCAAAAGTTTCTTTGCCATCTTTCCAGAAAATACGGCCGCGCTGAACACGGTAACCTACTTTACCACGTTTACGAATCTTGATCGTCCCGGGCTCATAGGTTGGATCGACGGTAATCGTTTCTTTGAAGGGAATTTCTTCCACAACTTCTTTTCTGAAGAGAACACGATCAGAACGTTGTTCGTTTGAATAGAGTTCAGCCGTCAACACATCATCCTGCGTTGTAACTTTAAGAACAACGGGAGAAGACAAAGTATTTTTTACGCGCAGATCGAGGATAGGATAACTGACGACGGCATCCATACCCGTTGGAATATAACTAGACGGCAGGGAATGGTTGTATCGTTCTTCGATACCAAGTCCAGCGAGTAGAGCGGCTGCATGGATGGTTGAGGAAACCTGGCAAGCACCGCCGCCGAGTCCTTCGACGAGCTGTCCCTGTTCAATGACGGGGGCTTCTTTAAAACCTCGTGCCTCGCTACGCTCCCCTACCCAATCATTATATGAGAACTCAGCTCCTGGAACGAGAAAGATACCGTTCATTGCAGATGCTGCAAGTTTTACATTGATCGTACGATTCTTTGCGCGTGAGAAATGAGTTGCGTAGTGTCCAATTCGATACTTCGGTTCAAACCCCGCGTAAGCGGACACGTCATGAGAAAGAGCGTGCGTCGTTTGAATAGCGATTTCGAAAGCAGGAGCGCCCGATTTTACAGCTTCAAAAAAGGCGTTACGCGTTGCAGCGTGATCAACTTTTTGTCCATCGATCCCTGGCACGAGACGCTTAGCTTCAAAATCGTAACGCCCTTCGATGGCATCAACGTCAATGCGTGCCGAAAAATCGTAGAGCATAGATTCGAAGCGATTGGCATAGAAAGCGAACGCTCGCGATTCATCGCGGTAAAGGATCTGAGCACCGTCATTGAGCAGTTGAGTAATACAAGCATCGTCTGGTGAAACAGCCGTTTGAACTCCGAGCGTATCCAGAGCATAATTTGATACACTGACGGGATTGATGACTTCAATCACGCGTGGCGCTTCGAAAGTGCATTTGAGCTGAGAAGTTTCGTCTGTCGAAGCGAAAGATTCAGCGTCACTCGTTTCGTGCTCCGTATGAGATTCGTGAATGACGTCATTGTCTGCCTCCGATACTTTTGAAAAATCGAGGTCATACGATGATTTTTCTTGTTCGACTTGATCACAAGCGCACACGAGCCCCATCACAAGCGCGAAGGGGGCAACCCTGATTCCAGCGTGCCCCAGACGGCGCAACGTTTTCTGCGCCTGGATCATAAGATTTAATGACCGATTACTGGTCATCATTCTCTCCGTCTTCAGAAGGAACTGATTCGACTTCAGATTCCTGAATATCAGCATTTTCGTCGACAGGAACTGGTGTCAGTTCATTATCGTCATCATCGCCTTCGATACGAGCAACAGCAACGACGTGTTCATTTTCACCCGTCTTCATGATTTTAACACCAGCAGCCGTACGTCCTGTTTCGCGAATTTCGCTAACGCGCGTACGAATGATTGTGCCCGTGTCAGTAGCGAGCAAGATATGAGCATCTTCATATACGAGCATTGCAGCAACGACACAACCGTTACGTTCACCCGTATTAATCGCCTGAATACCAGAACCGGCACGAGACTGGAGGCGGTAGTCGCTGATGGGCGTACGTTTGCCGTAGCCATTTTCCGTGACGCAAAGGAGCATGCCATTCGGATCATCGACGATCTCCATGCCAATGACTTCGTCATTTTCCTTTTTAAACTTCATGCCGCGCACACCGACAGCAGTACGGCCCATGGGTCGAATATCTGTCGACGGGAATCGACAGCTCATACCAAATTTTGACATGAGCATAATGGAATCGTTGTCTGTCGCGATACGAGCGCTAATAAGCTTGTCACCTTCACGGAAATTGATTGCACGAAGACCGTTTTTATTAATGTGTTCGAAAGCGAGCAAACTCGTCTTTTTGATGACAGCTTCACGCGTGACCATAACGACGTAACGATCATCCAAATGATCGGTAGGAAGCGGAAGAATCGTTTCAACGTCTTCACCCGGTTCAAGCTTTGGCAACATATTGATGATCGGACGACCTTTTGAATTACGGTTACCCTGAGGAAGTTCATAAGCTTTAAGCTGGAAAACGCGCCCCAAGCTAGTAAAGATGAGAATGCGTTGATGCGTCGATGAAGCGAACAAATCGAGCACGTAATCATCGTCTTTTGTTGCGATACCTTTTTTGCCACGGCCGCCGCGATTTTGAGCCTGATACTCACTTAAAGGCAGACGTTTGACATAATTCTGTTTAGTACGCATCACCATGACGGATTCTTCGACGATGAGATCTTCGTCTTCGATCTCATCATCTTCAGTTGCATCAATGATCTCGGTACGGCGATCATCCGCATATTTTTCTTTCATAGGGATGATCTCGTCGATAATGCACTGATCGATGCGCTCTTTAGAGCTCAAGATTGCTTCGTATTCGCCGATCAATCGAAGTTTTTCGGCCAATTCATCGAGAATCTTATCGCGTTCCAAGCCTGTGAGACGCTGCAAACGCAGTTCAAGGATCGCCTTTGTTTGAATCTCAGTGAATTCAAAGCGCTCGATAAGGCGCGTAGAAGCTTCAACTGCTGTTTGGCTCTCACGAATGATCGTAATAACTTCATCAAGATTATCGAGGGCTTTTTTGAAGCCTTCCAAAATGTGAGCGCGTTCACGAGCCTGTTTGAGCAAGAAGATTGTACGTCGAACAACGACGTCACGACGGAACTCAATGAAATGAGAGAGAACTTGTTTAAGTGTCAAGATCTCAGGTTTATTGTTGACAACGGCCAACATAATAATACCGAACGTTGTCTGAAGTTCCGTCAATTTGTACAGGTGATTTAAGACGACCTGAGGTGGATAATCCTTTTTAATTTCAATGACGACACGGATACCGTCTTTACCAGATTCATCGCGCAGATCATGAATGCCTTCGATGCGTTTTTCGGTAACGAGCTGCGCGATCTTTTGGATCATGCGAGATTTATTAACCTGATAAGGCACTTCTGTGACAATGAGTGCATCGTGACCATGCACTTTTTCTTCGTGTACGCGTGCGCGAACGCGAACTTTGCCCTGACCTGTTTCATAAGCTTCGTAAATTGGCTTGCGACCGACGATATATCCGTATGTCGGAAAATCAGGGCCTTTGATGTACTGCATGAGATCACGCGTCGTCGCATCGGGGTGTTTCATCAAATGAATCATACCATCGATGATCTCACCGAGATTGTGCGGCGGAATGTTGGTTGCCATACCAACGGCGATACCATTAGAACCGTTGACGAGCAAAAGCGGAATACGCGTTGGCAGAACCATCGGTTCGATTTCAGAACCATCGAAGTTTGGCATGAAATCGACTGTATCCTTGTCGAGATCGCAGAGAACGTCCGTAGAAGAAAGCTTCGAAAGCTTCGCCTCAGTATAACGTTGAGCAGCGGCCGGATCGCCGTCAATGGTACCGAAGTTACCCTGACCATCAGCCAACACATAGCGCATATTAAATGGCTGCGCCAAACGAACTAGCGCGTCGTATGCCGCAGAGTCACCATGCGGATGATACTTACCAATGACGTCACCGACAATACGTGCACATTTAACCGTCTTCGTATCACAACCACGGATCTTGCTCATTGCATATAAAATACGACGATGCACTGGCTTAAGCCCGTCACGTACGTCTGGAAGAGCTCGACCTACGATGACGCTCATTGCGTAGGCTAGGTAACAACTTTTTAGTTCGTCGTCGATATTAACGACATCTATCTCGCCCTGATTGTTCTCAAGGTTCTTATTATCATTTATTTCATCTGCCATAAATGTGGGCCTCCTTAGCCCTCAAAAAAGACGCGCGCATTTACCACATTTTGCTCAAAATTAGTCCTAATTTTTACAGTCTTTATTTTTCGACCTTAGGACATACTTTTGAAACACAGCGCTGTAAGGGCCTGTTTTGCCCCAAAGAAACGCTAGTTTGAGTTTTAGGCAGTGTTTGACTTTTGATTTTCGAGCTTAAAGGATGTCAAAGCGAGGGACACTTCGTAAGGCTTAGAGGGGGTAGCGACGTATCTTCGTAGACAAAGGAAGCTGCTGTCAAACGCGTTCGGTGCGAGGAGAAAATCCTAGAGCGAATGATTGATGCAATCTTGAATGAAAAGAAGCAGCGACTTTGTCGAAGAAGATAGACGCTCAGGGGGACACATCCCCCACCCGAACGTGCAACATTGATTCGATGCAGCACAAAAGCAAAGCGCAGATACAAAAAAAGCCGCTGAAGCCGAAGCTACAGCGACTCAAATACAGAGCCTAAAGATGGCCGATAAGCCGGGTTCTGTCGCGGCGCTTGCGCGCCGGTGTGGCCATTCATCCAGGATGACTGTTGCCAGCCACCTCAAGCGTTCGTACCCAGGAGACTCGGTCGAGGCGCCCGGACGGCCGAAACCGTCGCTCCTATGTTTTGAACTTGCTCCGAATGGGGTTTGCCATGCGAGCGATGTCACCACCGCCCCGGTGAGCTCTTACCTCGCCGTTTCATCCTTACCCCAGCCCTTACGGGTGTGAGGCGGTTTGTTTTCTGTGGTACTGTCCCGGAGGTCACCCTCGGTCGTCGTTAGCGATCATTCTCCCTCGTGGAGCCCGGACTTTCCTCTCCGCACACACCGAAATGTGCACGCAGCGACCACATGGCCATCTTCAGGCGGCGCGCCTTCTACTCGCAATTCGCAATTCTGCCAAACACTTTTTTCAATTTTATTAAAATCGATGACATTTCATGACGTTGATTTCGATAACAAAGTTTCGGCTCCGTCCCGCAATCGTTCCAGATACGCCCTAATCCGCTTTTATTTACAGAACCAATCGACGCAAGCTTATCGCCATCGACGTTCTATTCACAACACGTTACGCCGACGGAGTTGGTGCATTCAAGTACACGCGTATTTCTTCAGCATGCGCCATCGCGTCATTATAACCGCACCAATAAAGGTCGCCGAGTTTTTCTACATCCCCTTCAAGACGGCTAACTGTCACAGGTTTGGACGGAGCCAGTACGTACATTCTCCCCGAAGCTTCAAGCGCATCAATCTCATCACACAACTTGTTGTAATCCGATGGACTGCGATCAAGTGCCTCAGCAAATTGCGGATACTTGCGATAAAACTTTGCTGCCAAACGACGACCTGTAACCGTTTTGCGGAACCCGACCTCGCGTGTCTTAATAAGAACAATCTTTTCAAAATGATTATCGAGCGCCCACTGAAACGGGATCTTACAACTACTACCGCCGTCAAGATAAGGTTGGCCTTCTACTTCTACCATTGGCGTTCCAAATGGCATCGAGGCCGATGCCTTCACAGCCAACAACAAATCATTGCAGTTAGATCGATCAAAATAAACGGTCTCCCCCGTCAGACAATTCGAACAGACAACTACAAAACGACGGGTTGGATCCGCAAATTGCAATTTGTCTAACGGTTCTATCTCTTCATAATCTTTAAACAAAAAATCGAGATTCAATGGACTTTTTGCGCGAAACAGTGCGCGCCAGCCAATGTATCGAGAATCGTGACGATACTCTAAATTGACGCGCGCGGCACGACCGATCTGTCTTGACATATAGCCGATGCCTGAAAGCGCTCCCGCACTCACTCCAATCGTCGTTTGGAGCATAATCCCCTTCAGCATCAACGCATCTAAAGCGCCTTGCGTATAAAGTCCACGAAAAGCACCGCCTTCTAAGACCATACACCCCGGCACAACTGGGCCCTCTGCTTTTCCTTTGGGAATCCTGTCCAAACCAGAATACTTTTTCATAGTGTGATAAACCTTACAGATGCAGAGCGAGCTGCACTGCATCAGCACAGTTTCGCTAAGCTTATTCTTTAACCTTTCAATTGAGAATCTTCAGGCATTGGGGACACCTTTGAACACAAACCAAAAATCCAAAGGCATCAGCGCCAGAACGGCTTATAATATATCAGCATCCATAAGTCTCGCAAATTCAAGACAGTCAACTCAATTTATATGAACTGCGGGCTTACATGTATTCTTCTCATACGAAAGCAGTATGAGAAGAATATATTGTATTAAATATATAACAATATCATTACACCGGCAATGTAAAGAATTCCTCACAATGCTGTGTGCCCAACGCCTTGAGTGCTTCTTGCAATTCCATCTCGGGGTGCGCTTCGGTGAACTTCTTCAGATCATTTGCAAAACAGTTCATCGAAAAATGTTGAAACACATAAATATTCTTCCACGCATCCGTTCGTTCTTTGTAGCACGCCATCAAAGTTTCTTTATACGGCTCAAAGATACCGCCAGACTTAAGACCTCCATAGCCAACCATCCAAATAGGGCATCCCAAAGCCTGATGCAAATTCGCTGTCATGCGCGCCATCACAATTTGACTTGCTCGGATAAGCTCTTCTGCAATCGGCGACGCCTTGGCCATCTTCCGCAAATGATCCGTCTTAGCACTATGAATCGGCGTCTTGTTCAAGATCATGACATGCTTTCTAAAATCAATTTCAAGCTCGGGATGCGCCGCGAAAAAATGTTCGGCTACTTTACCACTCTGCCCAACAAGGTATTTTTGATGCGCATTCAATTGTTCTTTTTTTCCTGGATTATCACCGATCACAATCAATCGTATCTCCGATTCAGGTCTCAGCTCATCCCATGCCGTATTGTAAACCACAGCATTTTCTATAGGATAATCTGGCGTATCACAAGACGCCGCATCCTTCTGCAAAGGCGCCAAAATCTCATGATACAAAAGTGTCAACGTCTCACAATACGATTTCAACCCCATAACAAAAGCCGATACAGCATCCCAATGCTCTGACTTCATCACACGCTCCCCTTTTGACTTAAGATTACGATCCTATCCCTACGCCAATCAATGATCATTTACCAGACCTAACCATTCTAGGCATTCATGGTGCCCACACCGACCTCATACACACCGATGGCATTGGCGTCACAGCTGCAAAGCCCTGTAATTTGACAGGAGCCATACAGCGTCAAGTCAGACCCTGTCCCAACTTCATTTTCCTCCAAACAAAGAGTCTCCCCCCTTGTTTGCAGAGTTCGGTATTATAAACATTTCCATTCAATTGTAAAAACCGTATTGAGACATCGCCGTTGGACTGATCTGTCCAAATGCTTGACCAGCATTATCTTAAACCGCACAGTGTTCGACTAACACATTGCTGTTTGCTAGTATGATCCCCCTTAATGCGCTTCATTTCCTGTAATCACGCAATGACTGTATTCCGCACAATCAATGTTTTCAGCCCCCTCAGACTAAATGCCCATCCAAGCTTGTCTCTATACTAACTGAGTGCGTTCCAATTAATTGACATAATAATTTCAACCGCACCAACATCTACCTGTTGTATAATTTGGTAATTTTGGAACGTCTGCATTTTTTAATGTGACAATGGTGCTCATATTCAGACTACTACTATTTATATATTACTATACATTCTCAAACAATATTTAACAGCGTTTTATATTAATTTATATATTTATTGTAGGTAAATTCAATGTAATATTATCCAAAAGATTGGCCCGACTATTGGCTTTGCCAATACGTCAGGCCAGCGGCGCTTCTCACCTACGGTTCAATACGCGCCGCTTCGTTCGGCCTATCCGCCCTTTGGGCAAATACGGCCTCACACACACATAATGCACAAAAATGTAACCCAATGCCCCTATGAGTATTTCACTTTTTACGAAACAACACTGAAAACAACAAAAAACTCAAAAAAAAACGACATTCAAAACGTCACGAATCGATTTTCAATGGCACTACTATAAAGAGGAAAACGAGCACGTTCTCCTCCATACACCTATTAGCTTAAAGGAGATCGACTCATGTTGCCGTTTTTTATTTCCCACAAACCCTGCCGTAGCCCCCCCCAACAATCCCCTAATCCCGTCCAAAACCCCAGACGTTGACGAACGTTCGGTGTTGGGTGACGCAGTTTACTCAGAATTCCTGCGCAAACAGCTCGCTTTCGTACGCAGTGAATTTTTGTGGAGTTTTTCGGTTTGACCACAATTTTTTTGAGTGACCACTCAAAAAAAGCTCAGGACAAGCTACCGGGGGCGTCTGCCCGGCGACTCGCCCTGCGTACGCAAACCGGCGGTGGTGGAGGCGGGGGCGGGGCCCAATTTTTGGGCCTTACCTATGGTTAACATAACGCAATATTTTTCATATAACTATCAAATTTTAGGACGTAATATTGTCGATACTATCAGCACGATCTTCGTTGTTGCAAAATCGAATCATGGGTAGACATAAAAATTCATATAAAAATGTGCGGCATTTTGGCTATGCCAAAAGCCGCACCAACGGCTGTATGCCCAAAAGGGCATAGGCCGTTGGGCGAAGTCGTATCGGCTTTGCCGATAGACGAAGCCTTCAAAAATTGAATACACATGTTCTTTGTAAATTTGAACATATCAACAACAAAAGTGCTTGGCAAATGTCTGCAAAACGTAAGCTGACGCGAAGTGAAAAATGTCGTAAACAGAAATGCCACGTTTGGGCTTAAGCTCCAAGCTTGTTTGAAGCGTTTCGACCCAAACACAAATTCTATCAATCCATTTGGGCAGACAATGCCCCAAGTCTATAAATATATATATATAATGTTATCTGAAAAAAGTCGTCTTCAACATCTTCATGAATTTGGCCTACCTGAAATTCTTTCAGCATTCGATCATTCCGGCATTACACCAATTCACGGATTAAGCCCAGCATCAATCGCCGTTCTTTTAGCGCAGTTACGCTCAGCGAAAAGGCCTCTCGTCGTGCTAGGAAATGATGATGAAACGCTTACACGCATTCGCGATAATGTTAGTTTTTTCGATGCAGACCTCGCGCAGAGAGCTGCTTTTGTTACTGAAACGACAGACTCATTTTATGCAGGCGTGGCAGAAAATAGACGCCAATCTGCAGCGCGCGTCTTTGGGCTTTTTAGGCTGATTACGCGCAAACCTGAGCTCATCTTTGCGACGTTTGAGTCGTATATGCGACGTTGCATTCCCAAAGGCGATTTGCTCGGAGCTGTCATACGTCCGCAAATCGGCGACGAACTCGATACCGATATGCTGCGCAAACGTCTACGCGCGTGGGGCTATACAGAAGAACCTGAAGTCGACGTACCTGGTACGTTTTCTGTTCGCGGAAGTATCATAGATGTGTACTCGCCTGCACTCGATATGCCCGTCCGAATCGAGCGTTTCGGTGATGAGATCGACGATATGCGGACTTTTGATACAACAACGCAAAAAACAGTCGAAAAAATACGTACTTTTGAACTTGTAGCCGTTACAGAACATCTCATGGATCAAGAACATATTAATCATGCTATCGATGCCATGAGCGAAATCGCCGATGCTAACGATGTGCCTTCTGCGCAGTACAGACAAATGCGCGATAAACTCCGCGAAGGCACGCCTTTTTGGGGACAACAAGCTCTTACGCCGGCTTATCACCAAAAGATGGATACTCTCGATGATTATCTCCCCGAGAATGCAGCCATCCTTTGGCTCGACCCTGACGCTTGCCTTTGCGACGAAAAAAAATCCTCTGATTTTATTGCTAGACAATACGAAACTTCACGTGCAGAGAATATTTTTATTAGCCCACCAGAAGCACACCGCATCACGCTCGAAGAAGCCAAATCACGCATTTTTGCTCGAAAATGCTTTACAAGCGGACTTTTACCACAGGCTGATACCGTTCAAAACTTAGACAACGCAGGCACTTGGTACGAAATGCTCGACAATCGTGACCTTGTGGCCGAACGAAAACAGTGTACTAACAAACGAAGTGACGACTACCTTAAAATACTCGCTGACTTTTTTGCAGACTGGCAAAAAGTCTATGGCGAAGTTGCCATTGTGGCCGCGTCACGCGGTACGCTCGAACGCATACGTGCACTCCTCCGCCCATTGTCCATTACAGCTTCACTCTCCGAATCTGCTTTTAAGCTCAGCAAGCCTCGCACGGCCCCTTGTAGCCATATCACGCTGTACGTCGGAAACCTTACAACAGGACTCAGAAGTGCTGCGCTCGGTGTCGCTATTATCACCGAAAATGAGCTTCTCGGTACACGCCCCAAACGCGAAACAAAAAAGAAATTAGATGAACATACTGTACTCAATTCTTTCAAAGACCTAAAAATTGGAGACTACGTCGTTCACAGCGAACATGGAATCGGACAATATCAAGGCCTAGTTAATCTTGAAGTCGGTGGCGTTAAAGGCGATTTTCTCTTCATTACATACGCAGGTAGCGGAAAGCTCTACATTCCTGTACAACGTCTCAAAAGCGTACAAAAATATGCTGGTGCTGAACAACCACGTAAGCTTGACAAACTCGGCGGCGGTGCATGGGAACGAACCAAACAAAAAGTTCGAGAACACGTTCAGAAACTCGCGATTGATCTTATCGACCTCTATGCCAAACGACAAAGCCGAAAAGGATTCGCCTTCGGCACAAGAGATCCCTTTTACGAAGCTTTCGAAAACGATTTTCCCTATACCGAAACGCCTGATCAACAAAAAGCAATCGATGCTGTCCTCGAAGATATGCATCTACCAAGACCAATGGAACGACTTATTTGCGGTGACGTAGGCTTCGGCAAAACAGAAGTCGCCATGCGTGCTGCTATGCGTGCTGTTTTAGACGCCAAACAAGTCGCTGTCCTGGTTCCCACGACAATCCTCGCAGAACAACATCTTGAAAACTTCATTTCGCGTTTCCAAAATCATCCCGTTCGCATCGAAGCACTCAATCGATTCCGCAAGTCAAAAGAAACGAAAAAGATCCTTGAAGACCTCTCTCAGGGAAACATTGACATCGTCATCGGTACACATCGTCTCCTTTCTAAGGACGTGGTTTTTAAAAATCTCGGTCTGCTCATCATCGACGAAGAACATCGATTCGGCGTCGCACATAAAGAAAAAATCAAAGCCTTAGCTGAATCTATTGATTGCCTTACGATGACAGCTACACCAATCCCACGTACATTCCAAATGTGCCTCGGCGGTCTAAAAGACCTTTCTGTAATTGAAACACCTCCGGTCGATCGTCTTTCAATCCACACCTATGTCGCCAAACAAAGTGACACAATCATACGCGAAGCAATTGAACGAGAATTAGCACGAGGTGGACAGGTCTATTTTCTACACAACCGCGTCGAACAACTCCCAGAAATCTACGAAAAAATACGTACGCTCGTACCAGCCGCAAAAGTTGGCATAGCCCATGGACAAATGGATGAAAAAGAGCTCGAAAAAACGATGTTCGATTTCATACATCACGAGCTCAACGTGCTTCTCTGCACAACCATCATTGAGTCGGGCATTGATATCCCGTCTGCAAACTGTCTCATCGTCAACCGCGCAGAGAATTTTGGACTCGCACAGCTCTATCAAATACGCGGACGTGTTGGCCGTTCTTCGACAAGAGCGTATTGTTACCTGCTCACAAGCAGAGATGAACTTAGTACAGTCGCGCGTGAACGCCTCTCTGCAATTGAACGATTGACTGACCTCGGTTCAGGACTCGAAATCGCATACCTCGATCTCGAAATGCGTGGCTGCGGAAACATCTTGGGCGCCGAACAAAGCGGCAATATCGCTAGCGTTGGACTCGAAATGTACGCTGAACTCATGCAAGAAGCAATCTGCACCATTCAGGGTACCCAACTCGACAACAAAATTGAATCTGAAGTCAATCTGCCTATGTCAGCCTATATCCCCGATACATATATCGAAGATATCCAAATGCGCTTGTTGTTCTACAAACGACTCGCCTCTGCTGATTCCTCTGATTCTCTTTACGAAACCTTTGCAGAAATCATCGATCGTTTTGGTCCCGCTCCTGAAGAAGCCCTGCGGCTTAAAGATACGTTCGAACTCAAACTGATGCTATCCGAACTTGGTATTAAGTCAATGGATGCTAACCACACATCCATCATTCTGGACCTGGGAGAACAATCCAAACTTGATCCACAAAAACTTGTCTCCCTCATTACGCTTGATCCAAGACGTTATACGTTCCGAGGTAGTTCTAAACTTGTACGTTATCTCAACAAAGACGAATCTAATGCCCTTGTTGAAACAGCGGCGATCTACCTTGACAGCTTAAAATCACGCTGTTTTGACGTGTAGTTTCTTTAGCATTATGAGTTACGCATTGACACGATTTCTGCTTTACTTTCAATTACTTAGCAATTCATAACCTATGAAAGCAAGGTTGAAATACACTCGATTCTTGCAGCGGAACAGTAATAAGCGTATAAAGTGCTGGCCACATCTTGGCTATCTGTTTTTCGTATATGGAGTTACCATGAAAAAGTTTATTCTCTCGCTTAGTCTCTTTTTGCTTTCTCTTACAGCTTTTGCTGTTGATGCATCTGCAAAAGACATGTCACGACGTTTCGGCGTTGGTGTTGACTCTACCATCTCCGATTATGCGGGTGATGGACGAGGTGTTTCTGTCATCTATGACATTAATAAATATTTCGCTATTCAGATGATCTTCGGCATGGATGTCACAACCGCAGAAGTCGAGAATGACTACGGCGATAAATTCGATTCTTCCATCACAAACTGGAGCGTCTCCCTTCGCGGTATTATCCCCGTGATTTTCACAACAGACGTTAACCTGGCTGCTGTTGTCGGCTTCACTGCTTGTGGTACTGCAAGTGATGGTTTCGAACCTGCCTCCTATACCAACGTCAACGACATGAAATATAAAGATGGCTATAACTTCTCCATCGATGTAGGCGTTCGCCCTGAATGGTTCGTTAATGACCATTTCTCTATTCATACTCAGATCGGCATCGGTATCAATATTATCACCAACTCAAGCACGACGGCCTCTGCTGGTCTCGCCTCCGATGGTACCGTCTTCCGTTCCACCAAAGCCAGTGGCGCAAGCGTATCTTTCTTCAATAACGCTGACTTCCTCGGTGAAGCTGGTTTCACATTCTGGTTCTAAGCGTTCGCTCTTTGCTTACTGGCCATATATCCCCATTTCGATATATGGCCTTTTTTGTGACATGGATCGTCAATGAAACGTCTGCCTCTGTCTGCGCTGATCGCAGCGCTCATTTTGATAGCTGGATGCTCCACTTTTCGAGGGCCTAAACTCGAAGACCTGACAAAAACCGCCGAAAGCTTCCACAAAGATTTACTCTTTGAACGCTACTCGGTTGCTGCAAAAAGTGTTACACCTGCACTTCGAGCGGAATATCTGCAGAATATTAACTCTCAACGCCTGCATTTTGCAGAAATTGAGATTCTTTCGATGGATACTTGTACACCCGACAAAAAAGACTGCGTGTATGTTCAAAATACGATTCAATGGTACGCTGGTTTTTCGCCAAATGTCGTAACTTCAATCGTCACTGAAAAATGGACATATGATGAAAATTCAGGTCTATGGCTTCTTGTTGAACAGGAACAAGGTAAATAAACATTTTGACATCATTATTAAAGCGTATCCATACAAAAAAGCCCCAAGATTTAGCTTGGGGCTTTTTTGTACTAGATCAAAACTTCACTCTCGCGTGGCTTGGTCTTCGCAATAACGTTTCCATTGTGAATACTCATGATCACTTCAGCACGTTTGTTAAGCGCTTCGTACCAATGAGGCGCATTTAAAACGATGAAATTCGCCGGACGACCAACTTCAATACCATATCGATCACCAAGATTTAGACATCGAGCTGAGTTGTGCGTGCAGAATTTATAACTTGAGGCGATTTCATTGTACCCCATCATCTGCGTCACATGAATTCCCATTTGAATGACGTCCATAGGATTACCCGTGCCAAGCGGATACCAAGGATCATAGACATCATCATGTCCAAATGCAACGTTGCAACCAGCCTCAAGTAGCTCGCGAACACGCGTTACACCACGGCGCTTGGGGTATGTATCCAGTCTACCTTGAAGATGCGTATTGACCAACGGGTTCGCAATAAAGTTAATTTCTGACAACTTTAAAAGACGCATAAGCTTTGTACAATAAGCATTGTTATAGCTATGCATTGCCGTCGTGTGACTTGCTGTAACGCGTGACTTAAGACCAGATTCGTAAGCACGACATGCCAATGTTTCTAAAAATCTTGAAGCATCATCATCAATCTCATCACAATGTGCATCCACAAGCAAATTATACTTTTCTGCAAGTTTAACAGCGAGGTTGACAGATTCAACACCATATTCGCGAGTAAATTCATAATGAGGAATGGCACCAATGACATCAACGCCAAGACGCGCAGATTCTTCTAATAACGCTGCACCATTGGGGTAACTCAAAATGCCTTCTTGCGGAAATGCTACAATCTGAACTTCAACTTGACCGCGAAACTTTTCACGAACATCCAACATGGCATGAATGGCTGTTAAACTAGGATCTGTACAGTCAACATGCGTTCGAATAAACTGAACGCCATTCGACGCAAACAAGCGAATACAACGCGATGCTCGCTCAACAACATCATCGTAGGTCAACTGCTGCTTTCGCTCGGACCAAATCTGGATGCCTTCAAATAACGTTCCTTTGACATTCCAGCGCGGTTCACCCGCCGTAAGCGTCGTATCGAGATGAACGTGTGGCTCTACAAAGGGCGGAAGAACGAGCTTTCCTCCTAGATCAATGCTCTCTTCGCCTGCTTTCAGTGTAAGAGATTCACCAATTTCTGTGATTAAACCCGACTCGACCCGAATGTCTTTTAAAGTCGACTCTTCCTCAATTTGCGCATTACGATACAACATGACACTCTTTCCTTTGTTTGATTCCCATCCGCTTTAATGCTTTAAAACGGGGGTAAGTCTATAGGCGTCTTAGGTAAGTTTCGCAATGATTTTTTTACTACAATTATACACATTTTTTTCATTTCGCTTTACATATATTATGATAAAGTCAATCCTCTGTTTACAGTCATCTCTGTAAACACAATCATTTCTTCTAATCAGAAATGATCATAATCTAGATACAAGCGCCTGCGGCGAAGAGGGGGTAGCGACGTATTGGCGAAGGAAATCGATGCAGATTCGAGGAGCTCGCACAAATAATAATCTAGCCCTTCCCCCACGAACTTCTTTAAGACATATAATGACGACGAGAAGATGCACCGTTTCCGAAGCCAATAGACGCTCAGGGGGACGCTTCCCCCTCCCAATCTCGCACGAATTTCATCATCATTTTCTATATTATCATAAGATAATTATGCTCAAACATCTTTCAATATTATCGCTAACTGTCACGCTCTCAGCAATCATTCTGTCTGCTTGTGACGATGATTCCGACAAATCTTCTCAAAACGAAACCCCGAGCGTCTGCACGCAAAAATGCCAAAATGAAAGCACGCTCATCGAATGCATTGACAATGCTCCGTCCGAAAAACATTGTGATTTCGGCTGCAAAAACGATGCGTGTAACCCAAAGCCCGAAACACCTGTTACATGCTCGCAAAAATGTATAAACCAAAACACGCTTTTAGTCTGCAACAACGACGGAACACCCAGCGAGTCTCCTTGTCCATTCGGCTGCAAAAACGATGCATGTAATGACGTATCCATGATTTTGGGAACAGCCTGCGCACCCGAAGATTCACCGTTCTGCGTCGATAATGCACTCGTCTATTGTGCCGAAAATCTCGATCAATCCACAACCTGGACCAAAATGGGTTGCCCTTCCAACTACACCTGCGCCGTGTTTGATGACCAAGCCATGTGCCTCGCTAAATGTGATCAGATCGGAAGTAAATCCGCTTCCTGTGGTCAAAGCATCCTCGTCGAAACCAGCTGCACTGACCTCGATGGGAAACGCGTTAACGTCCCGAATTACGCTAACGCCCGCACGTGCAATTACGGCTGCGCATCTGCAACCGCATGCAGTGACACCGATTATTGTGACGCCGATTTCAAAGAAAGCTGCTTCGGCGAAACTCGCATAATCACATGCAATCAAGGTATGATTAGTGATACGTACTGCAGCTCAGACAAGTCGTGCTTCTTCTCCCCCAATGGTCAAGCAAAATGCGGCATTAAATGTGATCCCAAAACAGCAGGAAGCCATCTTTGCTACGAAAACAGTGGCCATTATGCCTGGGCCTCAGTCACATGCCTCGAGGGGGATACCGGATTTTACGGCTATAATATCAACAGCTATGAATATTGTGCGGCAGTTTGCAATGATCTGGGCTTAACTGAGTCTGGCTGCAATGATTTGACAGGCTGTATTTGCAATTAACATATATTTCCTAGAGGTGATCCAATGTACAAGTATATTATAAATACAATTATTGCGATATCTGCAATGACATTGACGCTTTCAGCATCAGCCTTTGCTACTCCAAAAGTCACCTGTGACCTCGAATTGAATTACCTCAACCATTCCGAAAGTATTCATAACTCTTCAACGACATTAAATAAATGTTTTGAATTATCATTTGCTCAGGGATGCAAGAATATTTGCAAAAAAGAGCATTCAAATCAAGAATCATGTAATAAAAAATGCATTCAATCGTCTAAAATCGCATCAGCCACTTGCTCTACAGCTACAGACGCTTCGTGTAGTGAAATCGCCAAATCTGCTCGCAAGTCTGCCCAACCTGCCGCAGGCGTCTCAACAGCATCCCGTGGTCTACTGGCAACACGATTCCATCGCGTTTCACCGCTGCTCACTCAACCTACGCAAAAAAATCGTACAAACAGTGAAGCTGCGTTGATCACGCAACCTTCTAATAATAAAGATGAGTCTCACTCTAAATCTGGTAAAAAAACTACGAAGAAAAGTGGACTGCTCATCAAATAATATCAATTCTCAATATACATAAAAGTCTCTAAAGGGGGAAGACTCCCCCTGAGCGGCTATTTGCAAGCAAATACGCCGCTACCCCTTCTGGGCGTCGCCGCGTATATATTATTTCACAACGCTTAATGTTTACTTAAAGCAATACTATCCATTGTTTAAGCAAACATACCTTCTACAAGTTATAACATTATGTCATCACCAACAGCTATTCTTCTGCTCCACTGCCCTGATACACGCGGTATCATTTCGGATATCACGCGTTTTATTACAGATAACCAAGGAAACATCGTTGACCTTGATCAGTACGTCGATCACATTGAAAACATGTTTTTTATGCGACTCGAATGGCAGCTCGACAACTTTTTAATCCCTCGCGAAAAACTTCACGATGTCATTGAAACGCTCTACGCACAACGTTTCAAAATGACTTTTAATCTCTATTTCAGCGATGAACCTCCCCGTATGGCGATTTTCGTCAGTAAAATGAGTCATTGCCTTTATGATTTACTCGCTCGCTATAGGGCTGGCGAATGGAACGTAGAAATTCCTTGCATCGTAAGTAATCATGAGGATTTGCGCTATATCGCTGAGCAATTCAATATCCCCTATTACGTTTGGTCGATTAACAAAGATCATTCTAATAAAGCTGAAGTTGAAGCTGCCGAAATTGAGCTCCTACGCAAAGAACGCGTTTCATTTGTCGTTCTCGCACGTTATATGCAAATCATCAGTGATCAGCTGATTGCCGAGTATCCGCACAATATCATTAATATCCATCACTCCTTTTTGCCTGCCTTTATCGGAGCCAAACCGTACCATCAGGCTTTTGCGCGTGGTGTAAAAATTATTGGTGCAACGAGCCATTATGTGACAGCTGACCTTGATGCAGGTCCTATTATTGAACAAGATGTCGTTCGCATTACGCATCGTGATACACCGGATCTGCTCGTTTCTAAAGGCCGTGACCTCGAAAAAATTGTTCTGTCACGTGCTGTTACTAAACATATTGATCGCAAGATCCTCACTTATCACAATAAAACCATTATCTTTAACTAATTATATTATTAAAACGAAATAATTCTAAAGCACATTCAAAAGCCGCAGATTCACAATATTCTGCGGTTTTTTTCTACAACCACGAGTCTTATAGTATATTTATAGAATGCGAATTGAACATCCTATTCCCCCAGTATTTAATAATCGATCAAAAATACTTATTCTGGGAAGTTTTCCATCTATTAAATCACGCGAAACGGCTTTCTTTTATGGACACCCACAAAATAGATTCTGGCGCGTATTGTCAATTATATTACAATCACCGCTCCCCCAAACGACTGAACAAAAGATAGCCTTTCTTCACGCAAATCACATTGCCTTGTGGGATGTCATTGCTTCTTGTGAAATAGAAGGTTCGTCAGATAGTTCCATTCGAAATGTAGTTCCCAATGACCTACAAACAATATTAAATACAGCTCCTATAGAAAAGATTTGTGTCAATGGCAAAACAGCAGAAAAATATTATATAAAATATACAGAAAAAGCCATCGCTAAAAAAGCAATTCTTCTTCCATCGACTAGTCCTGCTAATGCAGCATGGTCAATCGAACGTCTTGTTCAAGCATGGAAACAAATTTTTATTTAACAATAATTATCTTTAGCAATTTAAACAAACCAAATATGTGCGTTAGTTTAAATATAAATTAATTTCGAGTGATCGATTTTAGTCCTAAATTATAAGATTAACATATTATTTTTTGTTGCATACAGGTTTGAGTTTCTTCTATATAGTTCGCAAGTTTAGAGCAATTACAATTGTTCTATCGATATAAACGCATATCAAACAATACAAGGAGGCGTCTATGAAACTCAAAAACATTGCACTTGCCATTTCTACAGCTGCAACCCTTTTCGCTTTTTCAAGTACAGCGGCTTTAGCTGATGATTGCTCATTCACGACTCGAGACGGCAAAACCATTCAGCTTCACGGCAAAGTTGAAATTGTCGAGCACTTTGGTGATATCAAAGTTGAGCTTGTTGAACATTTTGAAGATCTAGGCGTCAAACTTGTCGAGCATTTTCCCGATAGTTGCGGTGAAATCCAGATCGTTGAGCATTTTGGTGATTTCAAAGTTGAAATCGTCGATCACTTTGGCGACATTAAAGTTAAACTTGTCGAGCATTTTCCCGGTAAAAGATAAGAATAATCATTAAGATTGCTAATCTTCTACTTTTGACAAATTAAAATGTAGCCAGAGTAAAACCGCCGTATTGCCTATAGGCAATAGGCGGTTTGCGTGACGCGTATTTGCGAAGCAAATAGCGGCCGCCCCAAAATAACGAATCCTAATTAAGACAAAAAAAGCCCCAACGAACTAAGTTCTTGGGGCTTTTATGATAATTACACTATAGATAATTATCTATCATAGGTGTGTTTAATGGCGACGTCATGGGGCGTGCGACCAGGTTTAAATTTAACGAAGCCCGGCTGGATAGCACCGAGAACGGGGCAGACGTTAATGCAGAGGTGGCAGCCTACGCAACGATCGGTAATGATCGGTTTGCGGGTACCTTTTTCAATTTCGATAGCCTGATGACCACCGTCATAGCAGGAAATCATGCAACGACCGCAGCGAACGCAAAGGTCATCTTTGATTTCGGGAATGATTTGGAAATCGCGATCGAGGTCTTCGCAGGGAATGACGTTGGGGAGGGCTTTGCCGATGAAATCACGGAGGGAAGTGAATCCGTGTTCTTCCATAAAGATCGCGAGGCCATCTTTCATGTCTTCGACAACACGGTAGCCGTACTGCATGACAGAGGTTGTAACCTGGAGGTTTTCAGCGCCGAGGAGGAGGAATTCGACAGCATCCATCCAAGTTTCAATACCACCGATACCCGAAACGGGAACGTTAGCGAGTTCTTTGTCCTGTTTGAGCTGCGCGAGGAAGCGGAGAGCGATCGGCTTAACAGCGGCACCGGAGTAACCGGAAATGGAAGATTTGCCGTTAACAACGGGCATACCGGTCATATTTTCGATGTCGATGTTCGTGATGGATTTGATCGTATTGATCGTAGAAATTGCGTCGGCGCCACCTCTAACAGCAGCTTTCGAGGGAACTTCCATATGAGAAATGTTCGGGGTCATTTTGGCGATGACAGGAACATTCGTATTCTGTTTGACGATGCGGGTATATTTTTCAACGAGTTCAGGGGTCTGACCAACGTCGGAGCCCATTGCATGTGAAGTCATCTGGGGGCACGAGAAGTTGAGTTCGAGCATATCTGCGCCAGCTTTAGTCATTTCGCGTGCGAGGAGAGCCCATTCCTCTTCGTTGGAGCCCATGATGGAGACGCCCATAACTTTGGTAGGATAGTCATGTTTGAGGCGACGAATGATTTCGGCATTTTCCTGCCAGCAGTGTTCGGAAATCTGCTCCATATTTTTGAAGCCGACCCAACCGATATCTTCTTTGCGAACGTTATCGAAACGGGGGGAGCACTCGTTCATGCCATTGATGCCAACAGTTTTGTAGAAAACGCCACCCCAACCGAGATCGAAGCATTTGGCGATCATTTCGTAGTTGTGACAAACAGGCGAGGACGAGAGGAAGAACGGATTTTCGCAGTGGACGCCGAGGAAATCGATCGAGAGATCAACTTTTTTGGACATTTTAAAACTCCTTCAATAAATAATTTTAGAATAACCAGGTTTAGACCATCGCAAATTAGATCTGAAGGAATTTCGCGATGTTGGAGGCGATTTCTTTACCGGATTTAACGGCTTCGACAACGGTAGTACCGCGAACGAGAGCACAGTCACCGCCGACGAAGACTTTGCCGTCCGCTTTAACATCTTTATAGTCATCGGAAACTTTCTGACCGACGGCGAAGATGACGGTATCGGCTTCGAGCGCCATAGAGGAAGCACCGTTCATAGCAGCGAGGTTGACGCCAGAGACTTTGCCGTCGCCGACGACTTCGACAGGTTTGAAGCCGGGGATGAGGGTGACACCGAGGTCAACGACGTAATCGACTTCTTTTTTGGAAGCAGGCATAGCATCCCAATCTTCGACGCAAGAAACAATGACAGATTTAGCACCACACTGTTTTGCAGTAGAGGCACAATCCATAGCAACGTCACCGCCGCCGATGATCACGACGCGACCGAGATCACCAATATTGCCGTTGTTCATGCGGGCTTTTTTGAGGAACGGAAGTGCCGTATCAACGCCTGCAAGATCGCCACCTTTCATGTTGGGGATCATTTTGGATGCGGACTGGCCGACACCAACGTAAACTGCATCGTTTTCAGCGATAAGTGCAGCCATTTCATCTTTCGAAACGCGTTTGCCAAGGACGAGCTTAACGCCGAGATCCGTCACAGCCTTAACGTCCTGATCAATGACTTCGTCAGAAAGACGGCTTGCCGTAATACCATAACGAAGCATACCGCCAGCTTTTTCGTTTTCGTCATAAATCGTAACATCGACGCCTTTCTGCGCGAGTTCAGCTGCGACAGCAAGCGAAGAAGGACCTGCGCCGATGCAGGCAACTTTTTTGCCGCAGCTTGCAGCAGCTTCGAGAACCGTGATGTTCATCGTTTTTTCTTGAGTCATGGCAAACGCCTGGAGATCGCCAATACGGATCGGTTTGTCGATACCGCAACGCGAGCACGCTTTTTCGCAAAGACGTTCCTGCGGACAAATCTCAGCGCAAGAAGCACCCAAAATGTTGTTTTCACGAATAATGCGGGCGGCTCCCTTGAAGTTGCGGAAGCGAATGGCGCGAATAAAACGGCCAGGATCCGTTCCTGCCGGGCAGTCGTGCGAACACGGTGCATCGTCGCATAAAAGACAGCGCGTTGCTTCTTCCATTGCGAGCCGAATGTTCAAACCTTTCTTTGCCAGTTCGCCGTAAGGCAACTGTCGTACTTTTGTCATGACCCTTCTCCTAATGTCAAAAAATGCCCTAAAAACAGGGCGTAAAGTGGACGTCTGCCCTTATAACACTTTAACGATCTGGCTCAATCTTTTTTTTTACAATTTCATTTCCTGCTACAAATTTCAATTTCACGTTTTCCCAAATACCATGTCGCTTTCAGTTATTTTTATTCTTCCTTAGCGTACTTTTTTTCTTATGTAATACATGTAGTTGTAATAACGACATTGTAATTTTAACACACCTTTTTTACGCCATCTGCCTACCTTTTTTTAAACCTGTTTTTGAAACACCCTCATATTGAAATACGTTTACATCGTTTGCGCGTTGTAGTGCCCAAAATCAGATTAATGTGCTAATATAGATACATTTTGTGCAACCCACACCTTCATCGGTGTTCAGCTGCATAGCACGGTATTTTTTACGCGTGAATCTAAAACGCCGCAGGCTAGAAGGGGTAGCGACGTATCGCCGAAACAAACGAGCAAATGACACGTTGACAACACTTGCAACAAACTGAATTATTACAATGCAGACAAAACGGCCTAAAGGCCATGTCAGCTTCCGGTTGAGGCGATAGACGCTCAGGGGGAGACTTCCCCCTCCCCCAAAATCATCCATTTTCCGATACAGCAGTTCTAAGGATTCATTTAGGAACAAACACATATGAACGAAAGCATTAAAGCCGGCTTTACATTTGGCAATTCAAATCTCTTTGAAGACGATGTTCCGAGCGCAAACATTGCACTCCGAACAGACGATACTTTACCCGTCAGTCTGCGTGACATACAACTCAACGCTTTGATTCAACTCGTCCATGGCACACACGCTCTCACACTCTCAGACCGTGCTGTTATCCTTGATGTTCAAGCCGATAGCACATGCTCGCTTAACTTTGCCTGTAGCCTCGAAAATCATTCGGCGCTCATCCTTAAAACACTGAGTATCGACTTTTCTAAACCGTTAAAAATTAACAATATATTCACAACACTCGACGAAGTCAGTATTCTCTTGGCTGACAAGAAAAATCTTCCCGCTAAGCCCAATGTAGAAGACAATAAGCCATCACCATTGAACATCTTTACTACAAAACTCAAACGCGGCGCTGCAAAAGCTGGTGGTTTCTTCGAAAAGGGTGCTGCGAATATTAAAAAAACTGACTTTTTTAAAAATGCTGGCGACTTTTGGAAAGAAAATGCAACGCCCTACTTTAATAAAATCGCTGATACAAAAGGCTGGAAAAAGATCACCGAAGTCGCCGAAAAAACTAGCGAAAAAGCTGTTGAATTAAGCCCCGTCGCGCTCGAAAAATCACGAGAAATTCTCAATAAAATGCTCGAGTTTAGCGAGGAAACACTCGATCGTACACTCGACGTTAGCGTCACAAAAATTGAGATTTCCTCTGAACCCGCATCGGACAAAGCTGTCAATTCCCGCTTAAATCTACGCTTTACAGGCGAAATTGTTCTCACCGAAAAGGTGCGCATTCCGATGAATTCGCTTCAGCTTCCGGCATGGTGCATGACGCGATTCGATGCCGAACTCACCAAACTTTTGGCCCAATTCTGCGTTACATCTTCGCAAGGAACGAGTCTGTCCAAAACCTTTTTCGGCATGATCAACTCACTCAACGGCAATGTTAACTCAGAATTCGATTTTTCGCCCTTCGCACTCGAGCTGATGTCTAGAGGTGATCGTTCCTGCCGCCTCGACATTAAGACTGATCGCAACTGTCGCTTTAATGCAGCGTATCAAATCAAACGCGATGAGAACAATCTCGTACTCCAGGCCAACGCTTCCATTACGCACGATGAAACACGAACGCTTAAGTTCAAATTCGATACTCAAACGACAGATGAAGCGCTCATCGCCCTCGGAGCAAAACTCGATCAGCCCGATTGGTGTATCTCACTCATAGGCAATGCCAGCGATGTTCGAGGTACCATTACGCTCGAAGATGGCTCGACCATTTATCCCAATGCACTCTACGTCACGACCCACGATCCGCGACTCAAAGATGATCTTCAACTTCCGCTCGATCTCACACCAATGCCCGTCATCGGCTCGATCTGCTTCGGTATTAGTGCGAAGGAACAGGCGCTTTGCCTTGGCCAAATAGATCTTAAAGCACACGGTTCACTCGCTTGGAAAACCGAGATTCCCCTCGAACTTTCTACCGCACACACGACTTTTTCCAAATTCAACGGCGACTTTGATCTAGATATTCTTAAAGAAGAAAACGGCAGGCTCTCCGCAAAACTTAATTGCACAGCAGCTTTCGATCTGACCAGCCAAATGCACATGACGCCAATTCCCGAGCTTAAACTGCTCCAACCCATGATGACGCTCAACGCCAATGGCAACATCCACGCGTCTATGGCCGCGTCCATGGAAACTGAAAATGTCGAAAGCCTCGTCTGCTCCATTGAACCTAGCGCTTTGAACATCGCCCTCAATCAGTTTAGCATACAGCGCGACAACTTCGAGATCTTCAGTCAATCCCCCATAGACCTGAAGATTGAAGTCGAAAAAGCTTCCCTATCGGCAGACGGAATCGGCGAAACCCAAGTCGTACTCGCGTGGCAAAGCCCTGTTTCTCCAAATCTGCGTGTCAGCAAAAAAACAACCCCCCTCTTCACAGATTTCCCGGGTGAAGGCCACATTCGCGTTTACGCCTCGGAACAAGGTATGCTCCATTTTTATGATGGTTGCGGTTTCTTTGATGAACACTTCTTTAATGCCCTGTTTTACCCTGAACACGAAAAAGAAAAACTCGTCTCCATTCTTTCCCACAAGCCGCTCCTTCAAAACATTGAGTCATTCGTACTCGCGCTAAGCGAAGTCACCGGCCCAGCCCCAATGCGCTTTATCGAACGTGTTAAACGCTGGTATGCCCGCTGCCGCGAACTTGGCATTACACTCGATCTTAACCATGCCGTGTCCATGCCATGGTTCGCCAAGATGATCTCGCTGTTCCTCTTCGATAATCTCGACGAAGTTCCACAACTTCAACCGATTTTGGAAGATATCGTACAAACACGCGGCTTCGATGTTTACAAACTGATGAGCATCATTAGCCGTGCCTTCCCCAATCATGATATTGCTCACCTTGCGCCGGCTTTCCGTGTACTCGAAAAAGCCCTTACAGGGCTCCCTTTCCACATGCCCGCACCAACGAACAATGAACCTTGCTCCGAAACAGAGTCTAGCATTCTATTGCTCCCAAGCGCAAACCACCTCTACGATCTCAACATCACGACCCCCGAAGAACGATATGCCCTCTACGGCGACAATGCTCCGCTCCTCATTGACAGTAAAACGACACGCGCCCGCATTTTCCACTACGCCGCTGGGTTTACCATTCGTCAGCTCGAATGGCTCATCGCAAACCACACTCAAGACTTTACAACAGAACAATGTGCCAAACTTCGCCACCTCGTTGCGATTAAAAAACGTATTCTCAAACAAGAACCACGCGAAGGATCTTTTATTATTCAAGACTTCAACATCGACTATTTCCTCCAATCAATCCTCGATGCTGAAGAAAAACTTCTTCCAACCATCTCAGATATTTCAGAGCTTCGTGACCCATCTATATATAATATTGAAAGCAATCCACTCGTCGAGTGTTTCACAACCTGGGTCACGCCCGAAGACATTGGACGTCTGCTAAGCGCTGGCATTGCCAGCCGACTTACGAGTCAACTCGTTCAGCTTAATCAGTCCCGTCTCCTCGAATACCTCGTCAAACGTGGCAAAACCTTTGCCCGTGCCGCGTTTTATGAAGCAGGTGCCTATAGCGACCGTATCCTAACGAGTATGCTCATGTCCTTCCTCGCGGAAGATCAAACGCTGCTTAGCACTCCTGTCGATCGAGTGAAGGTACTCAGCGACTTGCTTGAACTCGACATCCCGCGCCGATCAGATTACATGCCTGGGGGCTCTAAAGCTTCCGAAAGCTACATCGAAAAACTCTACGAAGTCGCACATGCTATCAACGGTTTCACGGCTTACGATGCTGCAAAACTCCGCATGCGCTCCGAACGTACCGCTACAGCCACTTCTCTCAAAAACGCTCAAAATAATCCCAAACTTCCACCGCACATCGAACGTCAGCCAGACAAAGACGATATCGCCGAAATTGTACGCGGCCTCGAAAAAGCAGACGCTCTCGGCAAAAAATGTGTCGACGCTATCCATAACGGTTCCTACAACGAACTCGATGCTAAAGCTGCTCAAAAAGCATATGCCTACGCGTGGCGCGTCGCTGCCGCCGTACTCGCGAAGTATCCTGACGCCTTCCAAAATACCGATTTCAAAAAATTCTATGCCAGAACCTACGAAGCACTCCTCATTCAAACCCTCGACGATGATCTAATCAACAATATTGACCACGTCCGACAATGGTTCAACGCCCGCTCTGGCATTCCTCAAGACACAATCGCACAACTTAGCCGCATTGAAAGACGAAACGCGATCATCGATGTTCTCTTCAATCGCGACGCTGATCGCGAAGCTCGACGTCGAGACCCGCTCTCGTGGCTAGATACTCGTCCCGCGCCTGGAAACATCAATCTCAAGGTCCTCTTCGCCCCAGGTGTCATTACCGAAGGCCAAAAAGGACACGAGCTCAGTAATGCCGTACAGCGCCTCAAAAATGAACGCGATATCGACTTTATTCGCTCCAATACAGGCAATATTAAATCGCTCGCTTTCAATGCCGAAATCCTCGAACAGGATATTCGCAATATCGACGGCCCCTTCATGCTCCTCGGCTACAGTCAAGGCTGCGCAAACATGATGCGCGCTGAATCCAACCTCATGGCGTCAACGCCCGAAGACCGCGCCAAACTCAATAACCTCGTCGCGCGCCACTTCCTCTTCTCGGCTCTCAATGGCTCCCCTCACGCCACAGCTGGCGTTGAAATCCTACGAAACACCCTCATCGGTGTCGAAAAAGTCCTAAAATCCTACTCCGCCATTACCTCTACCCCCTTCACTGAGTTTATCTTTGACCTCATCCGCAAAACCCTCGATGCGCCCATCATCACGATGTCGCTCAATAGCGTCGAAAGCCTCTCCATCGACGGCCTCGAACAACTCTCGCGTGACGGACAATACACCCCGTCCGTCATCAGTACCGAAGTCCAAGGCGTCGCCGACGTCTGCATCCCAGAAGTACTCTACTACATGACAAGCCACTTCTACGATCAAACGCGCTCCGATGCCCTCCCTAACGGCACACCCAATGACTCACAGGTCGGCATCGACGCCGCGCACGGCTACTTCCCCTTCAACCGCAACGATTCCGTGGATATCCTACGTCGCGAATCTATTCCTTCATGCACGCTCAACGCCCATCACTGGTTCCCACTCTACGAAGAGGTCCAGTTCATCGAAACACCCCTCGATGTCCAAAATGCCGTTTATCACGCCCCCAAAGATACCATGCTCTTCCCCGCAATTGAGACGCTCATCCTTTTCGGACGCGCTAAGCGCAAATAATTCGTTTTTATAAATTCTATTATTATAAATCCATCTTGCGAGCCTATTGACCTTTCGTCAATACGGCTCGCTTTTTTTCGGGCTATTTAACAATGATGGCTTCGCTATGGCTAACGCCATACGCTTCGCCCGTTCGGCTATTTCATACGCCGAACGAAGCGTGCTCCTCGCCGCTAACGCAGCTCAGTACGCACGCCTATATCATACTACTTATAACAAAAACCCAAATCTAATTCACAACAGCAAGTACATCTCCAAACTTCTCGTAATTCACCTTCACGCCATCATCCAAATCAATGGCAATCATTTGATCAGCGAGGTGATGAATCTTTTCTTCGTATTTATTAAGTTCGTCCGATTGTTCTTGCAATTTTTTAAGCTGTTTTTTGAGCTTTACTGCATCGCTACCAGAAGTAGACTGCAAGCGCGTTTCGATATTGGTTGTGCTCGTGATATAACGCGATTGAAGCTCGTGAATGTAATCCGTGCGAATGCGAGCAATTGTATCCGGCTGATAGCGATGCATGTAAATCAGACACTTAAACCCATTTTTTTTACCAGAACTAAACAGCCAATAGATCGGACGTTTTTGATATACTTTTAGGTGATCCGCATAAAAATCATTCAAAAAATACGCACGAATGATGTCTCTCGGCGTTCCTTTACCTCCAAGTGCATCGGCAATATATCTTAGGTTGGCTTCAAGCGTATCTGCACCATAGGCAATACTTATAAATTCAACAAAAAAACTCACAATGTCATCAGCGAAATACTCATCATCGGTAATCGGAATAATATTGTCAGCATCCACACCAAAAACGTTTTGTGTTTTGGGATTGGCAGTTTGAGTATCGAGACACTCTTTGAGATAATACCGACTTTTGTGACCATCGTGTTTGACATCCGGCGTACTCGATATCATCTTAAACATCGCATTAAAGTCGCCGCCAGTATAACATAGTCCTGCCTTATCCAATGAATAGCGGCCAAACATACAGCCAACAGCGTACGAAATCAGACTTTTGATTTCACGTACCAAATCCGCTCTGTGCACCGTGACATTTTTATCTTCGACTTCAGGTGTCAATTCGTTCTGCAAGCCATAAATGTCAATAAAAATGCGGTTCAGCTCTTCTTCATTCGCTTTGAGCTTATGAAAACGTGTATTGCATTCGTCTTCCCAGGCTTTATATTTATCAGCTATGAGTATTCCCATATTATAACTCCATTATCTTAGGATTTAGTTAATTCGAAATACGGAATAATTGACACATGTTTTTGAGAGAGTGACGCACGATGTATTTCGAATTAAATGAGCACATGTTTCTTAAACGCCCAGCTCAATTCACTGTTATTCCAGTCTTCTTTAGATAGCTCTATATTTTCTTTTACAAGCTGTTCTACGCGTTCCTTGTGTTCGTCCGACTCAATAATAGGCAGAATGGCAATATGCCCCGTTTCGTAATTCAATGTTGGCGAAATGATCTCGAGTATTTTAGCGCAGATCGCACCATTCAAAAAACCAGCATCGTAGAGCAAGTCGCTTTCTTGATCGAAGAAGATACTACACCCAGAAACGTCATAAAGAAACCCCTGAGGGAAGTATCGAAACGCGGCACTACCACTTGATATCTTCGACCAACTCAGGCTTGGGCTAAAATAAGTATCAGGATTCTTGACAACAAAATCGGGCGTTTTCAGATAAGGATATTTCGTTAGCACATCGTTTTTAATTTCTGCACCATCGTGTTGATAATTGACAATATAATCTTGATTTCCATACCACTTGCGAAATTCACCGCCTTTATTATATGGAAACCACTTTATATCGCTCGTCATTGCAGCTTTTTTGTCAAGGCCAAAGCCAATACGACGATGATCGACTTCGTACCAATGGCGAAGATATTTATTATTATCAGTTGTAGCAAGCCCCTGTCGAGGAGATGCATTCGTTTCGAGAGCATGACCGGTTTTAAATGCTTTTAAAAGCTGTTCGCCAGCCCAATAGCCGATAGGCATTCCTGGAAGATTTTTGAACAACGAAGAGGATGCGCAATACTTATAATTACAACTCGGATCAGCCAAGGCCTCAACAAGTTTCTCATTTTGGTCATCCATATTACCCGAAAAAGCTTCGAGTCTAAAGTATATACCTTCGCGATCTGTAGTCTGACATTGAATCACAAACGCACAAACATCGACGGTTGCTTCGCTAAAAAATGCACCCTTTGCCATTTGAACAAGCGTCGTTATAGAGTGATTTGTAATGATATAACGGCGCAATTTCTCATAACTTTTAATAAACATCCAAACGTTAGGCGTCATTAAGCCAGTGTAGCCCTTTGGAACACAAAATTGTGTACATTTGTATACAAAAACGCTAAATAAATCTCCGGCATAATCTTTGTAATTTTTATTTAAAAAAGCCTTTAAAACCAAATCATATTTATTCAAATAAGGCGGATTGGTGATAACTGCAGCATACTTAGACGACAGCAAACGCGCAGTATGAATCAAATTGGTAAATGACACGAGTTGCTGATGATAAAATAAATTTTTCTGTATTCCCAAATTCGCTGCACGTTGCGCCAAAGCTTCGCAATCTACAGGAGGTATTTGAACGAGCGAACCAGCCTCAAGCCCATCTTTAAATTTCTCAATTAGAGCTAAGACATCATTTCGCATTTTTGTATTATTTTCACAAAAATAATTTACAAATTCTTCATCAACGAATTGGCTATCGGACAATTTATAAATCTGTGGATGAATCCCACGTCTTAAAAAGCGCTTATCGTACTGACAGCCTTTCATCATAATAGCAAAATAGGCCATTTCAACTGAGCGCTCATCAATATCTAAACCGAATATATTATGACTGATAATTTCAGAAATGGCATCTCGATCGGAATAGCCATACTCACGATATATTTTCATCAATACATCGATGGCATAAACGAGAAAATGACCCGACCCGACACAAGGATCAAAAACAGTAACGTCCTGCGGTTTTAACCCTCTCGTCGAAGTCAACATAACATCATTCTTGACCAAATAAGCCAGTTCTGTCGCTAATGAACTATTTGGATTGTGATCTAGCCAATAGCGACCGACGCTATTATCTGTAATATAGCGAACGACCCAATCTGTTGTAAATACTTGCGTTGCAGCGGGAATATCTTCGACACGAATGAATTTTCCGTGCAAGGGATCGATGACTTCTTCGCGCTTGTCAGAAATATAATACTGGTATAGCCATCCTATAATTTCAATCTGCCCATCCTCGCTTTCCATGCAAAAATACTCTTCAGGAATATCTGAAATCAAGCGCCCAAGCACACTGTCTTTATCTAATAGATTATTAGGAAATAACAATTCCGTGTAATCTTCTATTTTAGCAAAAATTCCAGGTAGCACGTTTTGCAGCGCGTTACACTGCGTCACAAGAAGGTACTGATAAAGCTGTCCCTTGGCATCAGCTTTTTCGATATAATTGAAAACTCGATTCATATCGATATTATCAAATTTTTCGCCAAGTTGAATCGCTTCTGTTAAAATTTGCGGATTAAAAGTGTTGCTCTCATCCGTGAAGACTCGAATATGTGAAGGCAGATACCCGTTGACTTCCATAAATCGCAGCGCACAAAAGCGATTGAACCATGTGTACGCGGCTTCTTCCATAGCTTGCGCAAACCCAACCTGCTTAATCTTGCGTACCAGCGAACGATATTGCCTTTTTTCATCCAAATCCAAAAGGCGTGTGCCTATTCTTTCGGCATTCAAATCGTTTTGCGATGTCGCTGTAATCTCATACTGTGCAGCTTTTTGCGTCACGCGCTTTAACAGTTCTGTGCGGGCAAATATGGCGTATTTTTTAATCGAGTTTTTGTCCATTTTTAGTGGGTTGTGAAAAGAGCCGTGTCGCGACACGGCTGTATCGTAGTGAGTCGTAGGTAGTGTGTAGTAAGAGCTCATCTCCGCTACGCACCGTGCATCACTTCAACTGAATGCATTCGCCCTTCGACAGGTATTCGACAAGCTGTTTACGCACGCGGGCGAGGTATTCGTCTAACTGAGTTTCATCGTCGATACGCTCTGAGGGGAAGACGACAGAACGATTGTAGGTGTGAACGGGCTTGTTGACGGTTAAAGGCGCTACAGGAGCTGATTTCTTGGATGATTTCTTTTTGGTGTCTGGTTCAACGACAGGGGCTGGCGTCAGAATATCTTTGATGCGAGCGCATGTTTCGTCTTTTTCTTCGACGAGGGTTGGCACCATGGCATCTAGGAGTGAAAGCACCTCGAGTTCTGAAATACGTTGTTTCTTCTGGGTATAGAAAGCTTCTGCCTTGTCGCTTTCGGATTTGGCAAGTTTGTGATTTCCGGCGGCGTTGTGAATGGTTTCCATGCATTGACGAATAATTTCGAGAATGTCGGAGCGCTTTTCCAGTAGCAAACTCGTATAACCATCAGTCACGGTTTTCATCAACGTATTGAGTTCGGGGATACACTTGTAATTGAACTTGCCCTGAACATTGATGCGCTGGCGAATACTATTTAGGGCATTGAACGCAACTCCAGATTTGGCGAGGTAATCGAGTTCATTTTCCAAATCGGAAATGAGTTTTACAGCCGCATCGAAGATCTGAACCTGATTCTTGAAAAAGGCTTCGACGTTATGCATATCGTCTTTACTGTCCAGAAGATCGTCCTGATACTTGATGACAGAGGAAACGAGGGCTATATTATCTTTTTGATGCGACAGAATGTCAGCGATTAACCGAGCAGCTTTGGTCACAAGCTCCTTATCTGGATAGGGTTTTGTCGTGTATTTTGCAAGCAGATCATCGTAATGATGTTTTTGTGCACCGAAACGATCACAAATTAACTTGACGAGCCCGTCTTCATCATCAGGGACATCCATAATATCGAAGTATTCGCGTAAAAAAGATTTAGCTTCCTTCATATTTGAAGCAGTCACCGATTGGCGTTTAGAAATTGTTGTTTTGCCAATTTCAGTTTTTTTGCGAAGCATTTCAACGAGTTTTTTGTCAGTAGGGTGAATCGTCTTACCGGCATATTTGATCGTCACTTTTTGATCATGAATGAGTTGTGCAACAACAGCAGCAATGTCAATTTCTTTCCATCCGTATGGTTTTGCCTGATATCGGCTTTGAATGTCGAACATTGAGGTAGGTAACTTTTTAATAAACTGCATGTCGATGTACTCTTCGACTTTTGCACAAGCATCGGCGTTAGACACTTGGCCATTCAAATCGCTCTGAACCTGGCCGGACAATACGTTTTCTATATCTGCATCATTGTTGAAGTTCTTCGTAATAAGATCTAATTCACTATATACATGAACGACAAGATATTCTAAAGCTTGATCAATCTTGGCTTTAGCATCTTTGCCATTAAAGTCTTCTTTGCGTTCACCATCAACAAAATATCGTGCCTTAACGATAGCATTTTTTAGCGCTTCTGTTGCCATTGCTTCGTAATGCGCGGCTTCTTCATTCTGTTTTTCAATAATTCCTTGAATCGTTTTTGGCAGCTGAGTCACATTGCGTTGTTTGACGTATTTTCGAATTTTTGCGGCACATTCAAGCGCTTCATAGCAGGTGTATCCCTCGTTTTCGTCGAGTACAACGATCGCCAAGGATTTAGATTTAACCATAAGCTGTATATCGTTTTTTTCAGTCTTATCCGTAGCATCTGTTAAAAACAGCAATCCCATGCCAGAATTGGATATATTACCTATTCCATCAACGCGTTTATCAAACTCAAAATCGTTCTTATTAAAATGGAATTTTTTCTTCGTATAAATATCGCCATATATAATTTCATGAATATGTTTTACGATATCAGCCGTATCAATAAAAGTATTCTTGATTTCTCTTTGAATTTCTTGTTCTTCATCTGTGAGAAAATTATAACATTCGCCAGAATGACCTATATAATTCTGCTTCAACAAACGTTCGAGCGATTTGAGAACTTTATCTCGAAGTTGAATTTTATCCGTTCTAATATCGTCTGCCATAAGTATGACAATGTTTTCAATCTTCGACGGAATATCATTTACGTAACGAATCAAATATAAAAGTTTGAGTACGCTGACATCATAATGCTCAAGCCCCTCGCCTGCATCAGCAGCATTTTGGCATCGCTCTATGACACGGCGAATGGCACTATCGAGGAAGGTATGAACAGTGTCATAAAACAGGTGAAACGGCACGAGCGCGTATTCATCTTTATGATTTCTACAAAGTTCTTGCGCTGCCTCCTGAAACCCAGACAACATCGATCGCTCGCCACCCGACAAATGCTTACCGGCATTACCATGCTTGCGGATCTCAGCAAATACCTTCTGCATGATGATGAATTGATAAGGTACAAACGGAAAATTGCCCGAAAACTCTTGTGCTCCACCAAAACCTTTAATGTCTAATACCGCATTAGAAAACGTAAACAAATTTCTCAAAACAGAATCATTTGTATGATACATCGATACGAGCTTGGCTGCAGCATCTTCTTTTTTCTTCAGAATACGTTTTTGAATGACTTCATCTACTGAAGATGATGTTAATGACAGACGCGTCTTAAATCGCGCCTGAATGCGTGAAAACTCATCATTCCGCACTTTAATGATCTCATCAATGGCTTCCTGGCCGGTACACATGACCCAAACTTTACCATAACACTCGCTACCAAGTTTTTCGACAATCGACTGCAAATTAAGCAAAAGACTCGTATTTCCACCAATGTACTGCCCCACTTCGTCGATCATGAACAACAGTCGGAAGTTGGCTGGCTTGCTATTGACATATGCTTTAATGTCGTCGACGAGCTGCGCAATGCTATAATTGACCGATGATTTATCCATAAGCCAAGCTTGTGCATCCGACTCGCGCATATCGAGCACTTCAACCAGTGTTTGAACGACAATTTTGCCATTAAAAGCATAAGCATTTCTCTGTTCAACCCACGGTTTTCCCTTCTTTTGCTCAAAAACGCGACAAAATGCCTCTGTTTTCCCCTCTTGTTCGATGAACTTTTCCAACATCGCAACTTTGAGGTCTTCGCCATAAAATCCGAGATGATTGAAGAAAACCTTGGCGATGACTCGCAAAACAGCGGTATCGTCTTTATTGATCGAACTCTGAATATCGACATTAAATAGAATCGTCTCTGTTTTGGCACGGGTTGCTTTGTCGATCAGCATAAATGTGGCAGGATCATCCTCAAATTTTTCTCGAAACAGCTCGACCGTCTTCACACCATTCACTTCTCGATTCTCGAGAATATAAGACAGCATCTTCAAGAAATGCGATTTACCTGATCCAAAGAAGCCCGAAATCCAAACACCCACATCCGCCGTCGGTTCGTTGAATGCATCCCCATAGAATTTAAAAAACGAAATAAAGTGTTTTTTTAATTCCTTTGTAATGACGTACTCTCGCACTTCCTGCTCAATCACATCGACAGCATTCTGATCGACCTTAATGACGCCATTAATCTTGCGATGGATGTCTTCACGAAACATATCCTGGATGAACATTGTTATTCTCCTATCTTTGTGATTAGGGGTCAAATCGTAATTATCTACTAAATACTAGCCACGAGTTTAGTCTATGAATTATAAGATATCAGCAATTTACTAAATTCTTCAAAATTTGTAATACATGATCAACTTAATCTGATAACTCCAGTCTAATACACACCAATAAATAAGTGCTCACTTCTGCATTTGTGCAGAATAGCCTGTTCTTCAGTCATTCCATTTACCAAAAGCTGCGCCGTCGTCTTCATTTCGTGAAAAAGAAACTGTTCTCTCGTCAATGAAGCTTTGTATAAGCTTGTTTTCCCTAATTTTTTCTTAGCAGCCATCAACACCATATTTGCGAATACGCTCCAACAGAGATTTCACTCTGGTTCAGACAACTTCGACAACTCGGCAGCAATCGAAGCAAGACCTTTACTCTAACCGAACATAATAACTGACTATGCTCTGAAACACCAGACAAATTAAACAAACTATATATTAACTTTTTACCATGTTTAGATTTGAATATTATCTTTTGTGCAAAACTTTGAATAGCATTCATACATCACGTAGGGTGTGACTAATACCGAATATAAACAACTATTTTTAATAAAATTAACCAAAATTTTATATTACCTAGAATTGTAATTAAAATTATTATCATTCATATTAAATGCGCCGTCTATTTCGCTACGCTCAATACGCCGTCGCTGCACCGCTATTGCCATAGGCAATACGCGGTGCTTTGAATATATTATTATTTCACAACAACAAACCACTGCTATCCCACGAAATTTTCAGCAAATACTCGGATAACTCTACTGTAGCTTTATTTTATCGATATACAATCGTTTCTAAACATGAAAAAACTTAAAATTACTGTTGAATCGCACGCTTCGCGAAGCCAAAGGCAAGCGGCGGGCGCCCGACGAAGAGCTTTTCATATTTTTAGAGCGTTTGAATACAGTTCGAGAAAATGACGAAAATCCTCATAGATTCATGCTTCGTCCCCTCCCTCTAAAAACGCTCGGCGTAATGAGCGACAGCGCATTAGCCGAGCGGCGGCGGCGTATTTTCCTATTCCAACGTAGGGCCGTAGGCTCTACGTCGAATAGGAAAATAGCCAGACGCGCGTCCGCTGTATTGGCAATAGAGCCGTTGCGTGTAACGGCTTTGTTGCCAATAAGCGGCGCCCATTCAAACCTTTGTAAGACCTCTTGTTTCTCGCATCCAAGAACTATGCCCATCACTGATCTATGCTGTTGCTAGGCAACTAAAATGGCGTATAATGGTGCGCTTGTTTTGGCCGGCAAAACTGATCTGCTGGCTGCTTATATAATGATATAAATGAGTAGACCATGAGCACAATTCAGAGTTTTAAAACCGATATTATCGAAACAATCGTTTCTGCTTGCAAAGAGCTCGGCGCCGCTGACTTCTCTGCTTCAGATGTTGCCCTTAAGGACGTTCCAGAAAACCAATTTGGTGACGTATCGATGGCTTGCTTCCCACTTCGCGGAAAACTCACCAAACTCGACCCCAAAGACATGAATAATCCTGCGGCTGTTGCCAACAAAGTCGCCGAAAAGCTTGCAGACTCCCCCTTGTTTGAAGGCGTTAAAGCTTGTGGTCCATACCTCAATATGGCCTACAACACCTCTAGCCTTTCACAGCTCGTCGTAGGTGAGATTTTAAGCAACGGTGAGCATTTTGCAGATGCCGAAAAAAAAGGACAAAAAGTCGTCATTGAGTTTTCTGGGCCTAACACCAACAAACCGCAACATCTTGGACACCTTCGCAACAACGTCATTGGCGAATCCATGTCGCGTCTCCTCGCTAAAGCGGGTTACGACGTAACAAAAGTTAATATTATTAACGACCGTGGCGTCCATATTTGTAAATCTATGCTCGTCTACCTCAAATATGGCGACGGCATTACCCCCGAAAAAGCCGGCAAAAAAGGTGATCACCTCGTTGGAGACTTTTACGTCCGCTTCGAAAAAGAATTCCAAGCCGAATACAAAGCTTGGCTCGACAGCGACGAAGGAAAACGGGCTTTCGAAGATTACAAAAATTCTGACACTGGCAAAAAAGCTCAAAAAGCCTACGATGATTACACGGCTCTCCCAGAAGACAAACGCAAAGGCAAAGCTCCTGCCGAAATCTTCTCAGCCTTCAAATCCGACAATAAAGACAAGTATTTCAACACCAAAAGCAAACTCGGCGCAGAAGCAATCGATCTGCTCGTACGCTGGGAAGCTGGCGATCCTGAAGTTCGCCGTGTATGGAAGTTATTGAACACCTGGGTCATCGATGGTTTCCTCGATACTTATAATACACTCGGAATTAAATTCGACAAATTATATTATGAAAGTGAAACATACAAACTCGGCAAAGATATTATTGAAGATGGCCTAAAACGCGACATTTTCCATCACCTTCCTGACGGTGCAACTGCTTTTGATCTTTCTAAAATTAAAGGCCTAAGTGGTGAAAAAATTGTCCTTCGTTCGAACGGTACCAGCGTTTATATTACACAAGATATAGGCACCGCAATTGAGCGTTACAAAGACTACGCCTATGATAAAATGATCTATGTCGTGGCTGACGAACAAAATCACCACTTCCGCGTCCTTTTCGGAATCCTCGCTGAACTCCGTCCCGACCTAGCGGGCCGCTTCGAACACCTCTCCTACGGTATGGTTACACTGCCTAACGGCCGCATGAAGAGCCGTGAAGGTACTGTCGTCGACACGGATGATCTCATCATCGAAATGGCTCGCCTCGTACGCGAAGTTATGGACAATAAATCTGACCGTGAACACTACGCAGATGCTGATGCTGCTGAATTCGATCGCCGCGCTCAGGTAATTGCACTCGCGGCACTTAAATATTTCCTCCTCAACATCACACCCACAAGCTGGATGGAATTTAACCCCGAAAAATCCCTAGATCTCCAAGGGCGTACAGGCGCCTACTGCCTCATGAACTACGCTCGCACGCGCTCCATTTTGCGCAAAGCAGGTTACGTTCACCAAGACAACGTCGACGCCGACATACTCGCAGCACTCAATACCCCTGAAGAAAAGAAAGTCCTCATGACACTTATGCAGTGCCCTACCGCTATTAAATGGGCAGCCGAAAACAGCGACCCTGCAAAAGTGGCCGAGTACCTCTTTAACCTCTGCAAAACCTTCGCTTTCATCTTCACAGACAAAGTGGGACACCCCATCCTCACCTGCGAAGATCCCAAAGTTCGCGCTGCACGCCTCGCGCTCGTCGATGCTCTCGGTCAGGTCCTCAAAATGGGCTTGAACCTCCTCGGCATTGAGACCCTCGAAGAAATGTAAGCGCCAACCCTCCCATTATTCGAATTTCTGTGGGTGCTAAAGCCCCCTAAAGCCCACGATCGTCAAAGCCGTTCGTGGGCTTTGTTTTACATCTCTATCAACGATGCATTCGTTCAAACGTTAAGAGGGATCAAATGTCACTCCTGGATGAATTAAAAAAAACCGGTCTCGCAAACGACAAAAAAGCCAAACAGATCGAACGCGAAAAAAAGCAGCAACAGCACAAAGATCTAAAATCGGGTGAAGCACGAAAACAAGCAGAAGCCGCTCAAAAAACTGCCGCTGCAGTTGCAATGCCACAACCTGTTGATGTCGCCGCTAAAGCCTCCGAACAACTCGCGCGCCTCTACAAAAACGCTGAAGTCCACAATGCGTCTGGCCGCAAAAAATTCTATTTTACAACCTGTGACAATTATATTGATTGTCTGAACATCAGCGATGTCGCTTCAATCCTCATTGATCGAGGTAAATTCGCTATCGTCGCAAACCAAAACCTAGACGATTATATCGTTGTAAAACGCGCCACAGCTCTCGCGATCGAAGCCATTGATAAGTCTCGTATCGTTGTTCTACATCGAACTGAAATCTAACAATAATACATGTGTATGAGATTTTTTCCATTTTATACATCTCATACACATGCATCAATTTATTCAAATTTGTACACTACCATCGCAAGCTCCAACAATCGACGTGCACTCGCGTAGTATATTGCAAAATATGAGTTATCTCTACGCAACGACGTTACTTCCATCGATCCTCTCCAACACAACACGAATCATCGAGCTATCTCTCATGAGTCTTTTTAACGTCTTGTCCAAGTTTTGATACGTCTCAAAAATGTTATAATCATCCTGCCAAATAACATACAATTGATCTTCGGACTTTCTAAGCGACCATATTATAGGCATTTCTGGCGGTATACTTGGATCTCTCACAGTCTCTGTTCGGCATTCAATAAAATCGCCAGTAAAAGTGATACGACCAGGACAGATGTTCTCCATATATTTCCAAAAAGATTTGTGTATCTCTAACAGTTTATCTTTAAAACACTCAAACTCTGCAGGAAACGCTTGTTCCAATGGCTCCCAAAAATGATCGTCAAACGCCTCGCTTGCTTTAAAATGCAAAGCAAAATCCTTTGCTTTTCGAACATCCGCTCTAAGTTGAAATATAAAAACTTGTCCTTGAAAACAAGGATCTAAAACATTCTTGCGCTCAGAATTATTTATTCCACCTAAGGTAATCTGATGTTCACAAAAAAGTCTGTACTCTACGAATTCAAAATTATGACCATTATATATACCCAAAATACAATCTTCACACACTCCACCCGTCCAAGGCAAATGCGTGTTCGATTGTCGCGGTAATGGACCATTCTCACCCAATTTCATCCTATTGGCTAACTCACGATAACGCTTTGCTTCTTCCGTAGTATTCAAGTCATTGAATGTACATTTATCTTTTTCATATGACTTAAGTTCCATAAAACGATGAAGCACAGCATCTAAAAAGCGCGACTTAAGCATTTGTGTGGCATGCGCATCTTGAGATGATCCAACAACAATACCGATGATGAATAGAGCTATCGAAACACCAAATATGTGCCAAAATCCTATGCTACTTTCAACGAAAGTCCGAACTAAGAGCCACACAAAGCTGCCAACCAGCCCGATAACTCCCAATACGATACATTTAAAAGCAATTGAACTGATCAACAACCAACGATTCATCAAATCCAATTCTGCCGTCAATTCCGGAAACTCTTGAGCATAATCTATCTTGACTTCATCGCCCCCCAAATAGTCTCCCGCAAATTTCTCCCAATCACTGAGCGTAGGAAGTTCGCGCTTCGAACGTTTTTTCGAACGCAAATCGGAATTATTCGGCAACTCAGTCGAAGCTTGCAATGCATGTCGTATCGATTTTTCATCCGAATGCACAGTTGTAGACGATCCGTCGTGCTCACTCAAATCGACTTGAATAAGCCGCTCACTCAGCCCACCCTTAGACGCAGAACGATCAAAAACTTTCTCGATCGTAGGACGTTTCTCGATATTATCACTGGGCACTTCATTTTGAGGAAGACGCTGTGATGCTTTCTCAATGACGCTATCAAGCACATCGTCCTTACGGCTGTCGAAAGCCTCCAACAACGACACTCTTTGCTTGGACGCACTTTCTAATGAGCTCGAGCCAGTTTCGCCAAAGCTACTGCCGAACGAACTCGAACCACTTTCGCCAAAACTACTTCCAAACGAACTTGAAGCATCGTCTCCAAAACCACTAAAAGAGTTTGAAACGCTATCTTCCCAAGGATAATCATCGTGATGCTTTTTATCGTTCTCTTTAAAGTCCCAACTCATATCGATTCCCAAATATATCTATAAACGAAACCATGACCGCATCACAGAAGCGCAACGCTCTTTGAGGATGCAAACATGCCCTATACCTACATTGAAACAAACTTGAATTTCAAACTAAACTCTAATAATGCAATTTATATTCTATCAACAATCTGCGTATCGATTCTTGATTAGTCTCTCTTGTGCGCCGCCCTATTCGCATGCGCGAATACGGGACGGCTGCCGAGGCTATCGGCACAGCCGATACGCCTCGGCTTAAAATGCGATCAAACAAAACTTCATCAAACACTCAGTTGCTAAAAAACTCATTCGTATTATTAGAGTTTCACGATGAACAACATACAAAAAAGGCCGCATTGAATGAATGCGGCCCACGTATTAATATTAATTTATTAGTTAATCAGTAACTTCAGTCCAACAAGTAGTATTCGGATTCTCTTCAAAGCATCCATAATGACTGCTATGATAACAAGATTTCCAAAACAAGATATGAATTTTATAACTATATTTAAACAATTTTGTACCATTGCAACAGGAAATTACATCCTTTCCTATTTTTGAAGACAACTCGCCTTCTTGACAGCACTTACCCTCACATTTATTCTCACACTCATCATCATCATCATCATAACAAGCCAAAGAACATGTATTCTTGCAGAAACGACAATTATTAATTGATGTATTCACATTAGTATTACAAGCAGAATCTTTACCACACTGTTCATAGCCAGAGTCACAAGATTCTATTTGGCAAACACCATCAATGCAACTTACAGCAGCGACATTTTCAAGCGAGGTACAATCTTTAACTTGTTCTACTGTCTTGCCACAATGACGTTTATCACTATAAATATGTGTTTCACAACCATCACTCCAACCATTGACTAAATCAGCATAGCCATCTACACATTTCCAAGTATTATTATCTTTTACTAAGTGAGCCTTTTCTACATCTAAGCAATAAACTTGACCACTTTCAGATATCACTTCCGTTTTATCATTGCCACATACACACTTATACGTTGATAATTCTGGAGTACTATCATCTTCTACACACAACTCATAAGCGTCATTACACTTTACATTACACGCCGTGCAATGATTAACAGATTCACCAACACTCACCCCTGAACAACCGGTTGTTGCATCGTTATCATCATCACAAGTAAGACACTCACAATACTCTGTACCATCAATAAACTTGGCTTCATTTGCATTTACACACATATATCTAGGAGAACAATCATCTCCAGTTTCGCAACGTTTTCTGCATTTTATTGTGTCGCTCGGACAAGTATTCTTACAAACACCATTTATACAAGTCCAAACATCAGATTCTTCTGATTTATCTTTATTACAGTATGAGTCATTTTCACCAGGCTGACAAATCAGATCACAATCAGTATAACTATCATTTGTTTGATCATAACCACAATAGTGAGTATCAGATTGCGGATCAACACAACTGATCAGAAATTTATTATCATTTCTATCATATATGGGCGTTTTACCAGGACATATACATTTTGCAGAACTTCCTGCATCACTACATTTAGCCCCTTCTATTTCAGTGCAATTCTGCCCTCTCTCACCATCTACATCCGCAGTAGCACCGCAATACAAATCATCAGACGATTTAACACACTGATCGCCAATTTTTATTGCATCTTCTTCACAAACACATTTACCATCTACACATCCAACTGAATTAAGACATTCAACACCAGAAGAATTAACATCAGAAGACCCATCATTCTCATCTGTACAGTTTCCACGAGCACCACAATGTTTCATAGAATTATTTGGATCGACGCAGACAGAATTATCACCATCTTTGCATATAATATTACCTTCTTTACAAACACATTCACTTTCAACACATTCTTCACCATTGCTGCAGCTATTAGAGCAGCTTCCGCAATACTTTGAATCATTGTTCAAATTTACACAAACACTGTTACCAGAAGGATCAGAGCACGCTTTATAAGGAGAGACACATACGCAAGAAATTCCATTGCATGCAGAGATGTCCTCATCACAAATAGTAACAGAACTCGGATTATCCTCATTTATACCACAAGTCTTTGGCGAATATGGAGAAACACATGTCCCATTATATAGATATGAGTCTTTATCACATTTGCATTCGTATTTATGAGTAGTTTCATTTTGTACACAATTTACACCATCACCACAAACAGACTCTTTTGATACATTTTTACAATCAGTAATACCACAGTTAGCATTTTGGGACGGGTCCAGACAGAACTCATTCTCTTTTAACTCGTTTTCATTCTGCACCTCAAGGCAACTAATATTTTCACCATCACTTGTACAAGAACAACGAATTTGAGTCTCTTTACACGCAGTATCGGCAATTTTTTTACAAAAACCGTTTCTACATGCTTCATTTTCCCCACATTGATTTCCACAAGCACCACAATGCAGACTATTACTCGTTAAATCATAACATGTGTTTGTATCATCACAGCTCACTTGGTTTTCGCCACAATGCGAACACATACCGACGACACTCGTTTTACTATAAATTGCAACGCAATAATTAGAATCTGACGTACATATATTTTTTTCAATAGATTCTTTAACTATATTAAGTTCATCAGAGGAACAAGGCTTTTGATCGTTATTACTCGTCACGTCAACAATTTCATTATATCGACCACAAATATATTTATCACCTACATGACGTGCATAACGACCTTTACCTAAATCATAAATTGCGTAATCGCCCCAACTTCCATTAGCGCTTTTACAATCTTCTTGATTTAAAATTTTGCAATAACCTTCTTCATAAAAATTGCCATCATCCTTAGTGCAATCCTCTTTCGCAAAACTCTCCCCAAGATCAACGACGTTACCTTTTACATCACGACAAACGTGAGCCATCCACAAGCCCTTACTTTGCACGCAATTTGCTTGATCAGAAATGTTATTTATGCAAACACCATTGCACTCGGTAACAGAGCCATTATTCACATACTTACTATAGGCCTTATCATCCCACGTACAAGCTTGAAGCCCGGCGGACATGGTGAGCAAAGAAAGAACTAAGAAAAGGCGTTTATTAAACATGATTCATAACCTCGGCAAAAGCCAGCTTAGAAGAAATAGGCTGTTTGTTACGAAGCAGCCAGTAATATTGCGATTATGCTTTACAACATTTTTTGAGCTTTGGCGCGTATAAACTGATGCAGTTACTAAACAAAAACTATTTTTCGATACCTAAACTGTGCATAAACACCCCAAAAAAAAGACAAACTCAAACAATTTGTCTCTATTGTACGACGAACTCTAAAACTCATGATTAATATTGATCATTTGAGCATTTGAGCGCATGCAGCATGTCTGAACGAAGTGAGTTCTGCACACGCGACAAAAGCGCGCGTGGATTCCAAAGGGGCGTCCGCGATACGACGCCCCTTTGGGACATCCGCAGGATTGAATAAGAATAAGAAAAGTATAAAATTTTGTAACGAGCGCATTTCGTTGCAGTTAATGAAAATATGTTGTGGGACAGCAATGAATTTACATATTAGTTCTCTAACAAGGACGTTATCTATCACGCTCTCGAGTTTATTAAAGAAATGTCGTAACACAGCAGTATATTATACAATTAACTTTAAAAATATAATAACCTATCATCTTCGATTTTATAATTCATCAGATTTTGACACGTGTAGCGCACCTAAAAATCAACGCATAAATGAACGATTGCAAAAATGAAGCGAAGCGATTAAAATCAATTGAGTGCAGTTGGAACAGAATTCATTGTGAATACTGGCATTAACTTGACTTCTTATGGATAGGAGATCTTAAACATGGCAAAAATTGATAGACTTGATACACACTCGCCAGCATTCTTCGCGAACTTGATAACGAAGTGAGCGATGAAGACATTATAATCAACGATTCTGATGAAGAAAGCGAAGACGGCAGCGACAGCCGCACGGTTATTCTCGTAACCGATCAAGAAACCAAAGACGGTATCTGCTTCAACTTTACGCACGAAGGCACGACTCTTGTCGCTTCATTTTTCATCAGCGGCGAATTTGATATCGACGCTATCAACGCTTTTAACCTCAATTCTTTTTACGCCGCTGCAGCTATTGATGACGATGGCGACCTCGTCATTCGTGCTGCGATTTGCCTCAAAGGTGGTATTTCTGAAAAAACGCTCAAAAACTTCATCGAACATTTCAGCGATGAGATGGGCTCAATCAGTGATTACATTGGCGAAGAAGAGGACGAATAGTTTTTTCTATAATCCTTAAAAAAGGCCGGCTTTGCCGGCCTTTTTTATTTATGCATGCGGTTTTACATTACCAACGTCTGTTACAAGTTCGTACCCGACACTTTTAACGCGCATGCGCAAACAGCTCTCACACTTTGCAGATTCTTCGCCCATACAAATTTTGTTATCGTATAAAGTGTATAATTTTCTGACTTCAATAGGTGAAAGATTCGGCATAACAACATTTGCTCCCGCCTCAAGTCCCATTTCACGACCTCGCGGATCAATCGTTCCAAGTGAAGTAGTCGAAGGCAGAAGAACGTACGGAAACATCAAACGCAATATTGATAAAAGATTGAGCGTTCGCGCAAGGCTGCCTTTAGGCTCCTTGGCAAACGGCGTTTGCGCATGTGGTAAAAATGGACCAATACCGATCATATCAGGCTTAAGTTCCTGCAAAAAACGAATATCTGCGACAAGATTGTCTAAGGTTTGAAACGGCGAGCCAACCATAAAACCTGACCCGACTTGAAAACCGATCTCTTTGAGCGTCCAAAGACAGTTTTTACGGTTTTCCAGGCTCATTGAAGCAGGATGTAATTTTGCATAGTGCGAATCCATTGCGGTTTCATGGCGAAGTAAGTAACGATCAGCGCCAGCATCGAAATAGGCCTGATATGTTTCACGCGATTTTTCACCCATTGACAATGTGACAGCACAATCAGGATGCGCAACTTTAATTGATCGGACAATGTCACAAACGATCTCATCTGTAAAAGCGAGATCTTCTCCGGACTGCATTACAAAAGTTCTAAATCCAAGATCATATCCGATATCACAACATTCAAGTATTTGTGGTTTGGTCAATCGATAACGATCGACACAATGATTTCCGGCTCGAATACCGCAATAATAGCAATCATTTTTGCAATAATTAGAAAACTCAATCAATCCACGTTTGAAAACGGTATTGCCGTACCATTCTTTTCGGCGTTTAACAGCCATTTCACGAAGTTTTGAAACATCTTCTAAATCAATTAGTTGTTTAATCTCTTCATCGGATGCATCATGTGTCTCATAAAGTTTATTTATGATATCGTTCATCATCTTCACCACATAGATGCTGTTCAATATAGTACAGCAAATTTATAAATAATATTGAGAGGGGGTAGCGACGTATCGACTCCATAGCAATTCTTGTTAAAAAGGATTGCTATGGAGTCGATAGGCGCTCAGGGGGAGACCTCCCCCACATATATTATAATATTGAAAACTAAAAAAGCTACTCTTTAAGGACTAATTTTGCGACAGCCATCATATGATAAGTATAAGGGAGCGTATCACAAAGCGTCAACGCCTTTAAATCGTAACCAATCTGAGCAAAATGCTGACATTCTGCAGCCATAGCATAAGCTGTCGGAGCCACGACGAGAATCGTATGCGCTCCAAATTTTTTGCACCATCTCGCAACATCTTCACCATAGGGCAAGCGATTGCTGTGCATCAGGACGAGATCCGCACGCGCACCTTTGTAATAATTCTTATCAAGATAATGCAATGCCGTCGAAGTCTGAAATGTATGATTATCCCATTGATATAATTTAGCATTATACTGCGCAGACTGTATTGCAGGCCAAGAAGCATCAATGCCATGATATTTAATATCGGGACGATCAAACACATCCGCATGCGTCCCACAGCCACAACCAAGCTCAAGTACACGTTCAACGCGTTGATCAACAGAATTAAACATTCTTATAAGAATCTCGCGTATTTTATCGGCATTTGTAGGATTCACAGGAGTCCAGGAACCTTTTAAACTATATAAAAGTTGACCGTGTTGATTTTTAGTATAACCATACCATGGTGAAATCCCATAGGATTCTGCGGGAGGATAAACGTGAGAGCCGTGGGGGGGAACTGGCTGAAGGATAATTGACATACCTTCATCGCAAGTATTTGCAACACTTTGGGCAATTTTTGAGGCAAACGCGCGAGCCTGTTCAACACAGTCTGGAGAAGCAAAAAGTGTAACTCTTATATTATGATCAAAAGCCTCGATATCATATTCAAACAACTCTGCCACTTCATTCTTTGCAAATATTAATTCGAGGCGGTGCATCGCATCATTTAGGCAAGTTGCATGAAGGCAACAATCGTGAAGCGTAATCGATGTTTCAATCGAATACAAATCCTCCACCAATGAAGAATCGCAAGGAGGAGCACACTGATCCAGAATCGTCTGTGCATCTGCGCGAACCGGCATTACAAAAGCACCGCCATGAAAACGCGCACGGGCTCGATGGCGATAATTATAATTTAAGTTAGCCGATTCAAAGTTGACGCAAGGGCACTGTTCTATCGAGACAAATCGGCCGATTAGCCTGAGCCAATGTTCGCGTTTTTGAGCTTGCTGCGTCTCAATTTTCATTCTCATAAACTGACATGCAGCGCAATCACGCCAATGCGAACACAACGGCACAACAGCCTCTGAACAAGGCTCAACAACATTCAGCAAGTAAGCGAGTTTTCGGCGAAGTGTCGATGCATCAAGGACTTCAACGCATTCGCCAGCAAGAGCGTTCGAAACGCGGAAAACCATACCGTCTTCTGATTTACCTATCCCCTCACCCCTGAAATTTACGCGTTCTATTTGCAACAAAAAAGATTTGCTCATAAGCCAAATTTATAATGCATAATAATACCGACAATACCTGCTAATAAGCAGTATGGCGCGAAATGATAAAACTTTGCCTTTTTAAGAAGCGAATCTAATACAACGAGACAGGCGTAACCTACGACCGAAGCGATAATTGCTGAAATAATGAAAATCGGTAGAAGCGCTGTATTAAAATGCTCAACATGAGACAGTTTAAGAAGAAAACCACCTGCAATGACGGGAATTGAAAGCAAAAAACTGAATCGAGCACAATCTTTAGCCTCTACCCCCATTAAAAGTGACGCAGTAATCGTCGACCCTGAACGAGAAATGCCGGGCAATACAGCTAATCCTTGAACCAGACCAATGATCAGCGCTGTTTTGAGATTCATTTTGCCGTCACAAGTTCGCAGCATACCCACTTTTTTAGATAACAACAAAATGCCAGCAGTTATAATAAGGAAAAAGCCCACGATATGCGTTTGTCGTAAGGCATCCATGTAACGATCTACTGTCAACCCTAAGATAGCTGTAATGACCGTGGCAGCCAAAAGATACGCAATCATCCAAAGATTTGGACGTGGCTTAGATTCGTGCTTTGCAGCTTCGAAAATTTCTGTACATCCACCAACGACTAAACGACGTATATCTTTGAAATAAAATGCACAAACACTTATGAGCGTAGCTACGTGCAACAGCAAATCATAAAACACCCCGGCATCGAACGGAAAAATGGCGTTCATCAAAACGAGGTGCCCCGAACTCGAAACAGGTAAAAACTCGGTCAATCCTTGTACAATTGCCAAAACTATATATGATATCCAATCTTCCATGATTATATATTATAAAGATTTGAGTTTACTACAAATGCATTTTCATATTTTAAACACGCTACGTATGATCTGCCGTTAAAAGCAGATCATAGCGCATCGCACAACAACGCATGGGAGACCCCTACGATCTTCCAAACGGTGATAACATTATCGTTCAATCTACCATGAGCAAGACATGCATGAAGCACCGATTTTGAAAGACGCTTTATCCCAGATCAGAAAAGATCCAAGCTGACAAAGCCTTTGATTCTTTTTTCCACGCATTTTCATCAAGTCGAATCGTTAAAAATCGTTCGTAAAGCCCTCGTATAAGCGAGTCAATCTCTTCAATGAGGTACTGACGCTCGAACAATTTTTCGTCTGATTCTTTTGTCATCAAGGCAGGAATTTTCAAACCAGAGAGTGCTAAAGAATGTGCGTTGAGCACAAAAATCCATTCTTTTTCATCGCGTTCGACACGAATTTTCGCATGGCTGACAAACTTCCCCTGTCGCAGGGCTTCGTGAGCTTCGCGGCTAGCAGCTGGAGAACCGCCAGACAACGTTGCGCGTTCAGCCTCAGCAAGTTTGACTTCAAGCGTCATTTGATTATCGAACACCAACGAAAGCAAAGAACCATCCGAAAGTCGGAACATCGACTCATCAATATCAGCGTGATACCACAGCCAAATGAGGAACAATTCTCCAAAGTGACGTGTTTTTTCAATTTTGTCGAAGAGAGTATCCATTTTTGCCTCTACGTATTGAGTTCTTTTGCATACGCTTGAACGGGGTGCCAGGGCTCAGCGTTAACCATTGCATCAAGCTGTTTTGAGGGTAATCCAAGTTTAGCAGCCATTGTGTAAGGCGAATCGGGTGTCAGAGTAATATCGAAAGTATCCTCAAAAAACTCGATAAATTCATCACAAACACTTTTGGAGTTCGACCAAAATCTCAATTTTCGCTCAGTGAAATTCCAGACGACGTCGACAATTTTCATTGAAGGAATGATGTGTTGCTTAATATCCGTCGTAACTTCAAGGCGAATTTCATTTTTGATGCGTTTAGAAAGTTTTTTTTCGGGATCTGGATATCGTTCGGCGATGATTTGATTCATTTTAGCTTTAAGCCAAGCCGTAGGGATAGCCCATTTATCGATTCTTAGGCTAAAGACGATGAACTGATTGAAGAAAACATTTTCACGTTTCATCTCTGCAGCCATTGGATCTTGAGTAGGAACCCAACCAATGGTTCGTTCGTCGTCTCCAACAGGACTTAGCGGTTGAAAAAAGTGTTTTTGCAACCGAGCCAAATAATCTTTTTGAAAATCGTTAGGCGGTTCGCCCTCCACGTAATAAGTTTTGAAGCTTAAGCTTCCTTCTAAGGCACCCATGTAGCAAAGCCTCCGTTATTTGAACTGCCGATGGAGTATCGGAGCAATAAAGCAGAAAAAAAGCCCGGGGGGCAAAAGCCCTCCGGGCAAGAAAGCGCTCGTTTGAAGCAGGACTAGAATGAAATGATACCCAAAGACATCAAGATCACGCCGACGACGATGATCACAACGAGGACGAGAACAGCAATCAAAAGCGAAGTAGAGCTTGATTTTTTAGCGGGTGCAGACGAAGTGGCCGCAGAGATACTCGCTTTTGCAGGCGGAAGCTTAACGTTATTGAAATCAACTTTAAGCTCATCGCTATCAGCTTTTTTCTCAACCGAGTCAGAGCCATCGCTCGAAAGTTCTTCAATAACAGAAGCTTCTTTTGCGGGTTGAGCAGGCGCAACAGGCTCAGGTTCATTTTCCATATCAGCGCAAAGGACTTTAGATTCAACCTGAATCGGCCATTCCTGGTACTGAGAAAGGATAATATTTTCGACGCCTTGGATCTCGGGCTGATAGACCCAGAAGATGAGTTCACGATTATCATCAGCATCGATCGTTGCTTTTCCATAAACAAATTTTGAGCGGAAATCGGGAACGCGGCGATCGTTGCGTACATTTTCGGGGAGTTCATCCAGCGATTTAAGTAGCTGATTTTCGGGATGGAAATAACTACCGATCAAATGCGCACATTTTTCAACGCAATCATCTTTGACGGAGCAACCGTTAATTTTGAGGAATCTGGAGAAGTCATCCAATGAGTTGAGGATGAGGACTTTGCGTTCGTCATCCTGGTAGGAAACGAACATATCGGGTTTGTGGTTATTGAGTTTAACCTTAAAGAGCGTGCAGATACCTTCCACACCTGTTTTGACGATATTATCCTCATCGACTTTGTAATCTTCAGCCTGAAGACGTGTGAAGATCGCAGAACGCATACTGAGGACTTCGTCAGAGAGGTCTGCAGCAGCGGGGGCAGCGGCAGGTACAGGTTCTGCGACGGGAGCAGCAGGGGCAGGTGCAACAGGCTCAGACGCGGGAGCAGCAGCAGGGGCAGCTTCGAGAACAGCATAAGCTTTTTCAGCTGTTTTTTCGGCGCGGTTACAAAGTCTTTCGAGTTCACGAATGGATTCTTTTTCTTTTTCACCGTCTTTGATTTTGGCGATACCAGCGAGGAAGCCAGGAATAAAGTTGGCGAGTGACTCGTTATCTTCGCTTTCCCAATCGTTAGGATCATCATAAACACGAAGGAACAAAGCCCCATCTTCCCAAACTTCCGTTTGGAATGCAGGCGCAGCGACGAGATCCGAAGGATTATAAATATCGCTATAAACTTCGGGCGAAACGATCTGAAGCCACTCAATACGACCTAAACCAGGCATCATTGCGAGGCCGTGACGGCTCTTGAGTTTTTCGCGCGCCTCAGAATCGCCGACACGAACAAGTTTCGGTCGAAGAGACTCATAAAGCGACTTAAACATGGTCATTAAAGAGACCGCGCTGATACGTCTAGGAGCACTCGTCCGCTGAAGATCGAAATGCAGTGCCCCAACCCCCTGAATATCGGGAAGTAAGAATGTACACTGCCAAAATTTCTCACTATCAGCACGCAAGACAACAAACTTGCAGCGAGGATTGAGTGCAGCCTCAACCACAGCATCGATCGTATATTGACGCGGCGTTGGATCTGTGTTCGAGCAGAAAACCGTGGGACGGCTAAAAACTGCATTCTGAAGCGATTCAAAAAAACTCCGCATCCCCGATTCAGTACGCGCCGGCTGTTGCGGCTTGAGCGAAACGAAAGCCTGAAGCATTGATGCAACTCCTATCTAAAAACGACAAATAAATTACCCAGACATACGTCTGTCGTGAACGCTTTTAACACTTCATGTTAAAGAGCGTCAAATCATTATTCCTGACTATCGTGGGTATTCTCGTCCGCACCGTTCCCTTTTTCATATAGTTCTTTGCGAAATATCCGCACATTTTCAGGTGCCTGAATACCGATTCGCACTTGATTACGACGAATTTCCTTAACCGTAACCTCTATTCTCGAATCACCTTCTCCGATGACAATGCTTTCTTCAGGCTTTCGTGTGAGTGTAAGCATTTCCAATATCTCCTGATCGCTACAGCGATCAAATGCCACTCAAAATTGAGTGGAGGTCTTCCATGACGTGCAGCGTTTTCTGACGCCCACGCTCTCCTTATATCGTTTATTTTCTTTTGCACAAAAATCGCGTCTAATCCCCTCACTCGCTCAACTAAACCTGCGCTTCGTCCTTTGTTTCTCCAAACAAAATGCAATAAACTTGCAATTATTGATAAAATTTCACCCCAAATCGAGGTTTTACACTTTTTTGCTTGCTAAAATCACAAACAAAGGGCATAAGCAAAAACGTTCTAGGGGCATAGCTCAGTTGGTAGAGCAACGGCCTCCAAAGCCGTGGGCCGAGGGTTCGAGTCCTTCTACCCCTGTTCAAAGCACGAATCTTTTGATTCGTGCTTTTTTCGTTTTTACGTTTTTAATCATTATTTTTCTTTGTTTGCTCTTTTTGCTTGCTAAAATCACAAACAAAGGGCATAAGCAAAAACGTCCTAGGGGCATAGCTCAGTTGGTAGAGCAACGGCCTCCAAAGCCGTGGGCCGAGGGTTCGAGTCCTTCTACCCCTGTTCAAAGCACGAATCTTTTGATTCGTGCTTTTTTTGTTTTTAATCCACTCCAACTCCCCCTCCCACTTCGCTCATTTCTTCTTCACTCTTTTACGGGGAAAGCCTTCCCCTGAGCGGCTATCTCCTTCGCTACAGTTGTAACGTACACTGCAGTTAACTTCCAGACGCCCTCCCCTACATGTTTCAGTCTGCTTTACCTTCGCTTCGGAGATACGCCGCTACCCCTTCTGGCTTACGCCACAACTTCGAATACCACAGCGTACACAATCATCTCATACACAGATTGTTGCTCTCAGACACATAATATGCGCACAATAAATGTCGATGATTCAATCAAACATACAAATCAATGGATTCAAACAATGACATTCAAGTTTTGATTTGTATAAATCACGACAATCTCATGCATCCAAACTTATTCTTTTTTAGTGAAAACTTTTGTAGCGCATGAGGGGGTAGCGGCGTATTTCGAAAAGAAATAGCCGCTCAGGGGGACTCTTCCCCCACCAGAAAAATTATATAAAACAAACGAAGGTGAATTCTCTTAGTGTGAAACTTCAACTCCGAGCTTAGCTAATTCACGCAGAAGCGGCTGATAATGTGTAATATCATACGCAATAAAGAAAGCCATACGCGCGAGTTCAGGACTACGCTGACGCGTTTCTGCACCCACAGAAACGGCCAAATCGTAAACTTGCTGATTCGGACCGAGCACGATCTTTGTACCCTCGACCAATTGGCGAACCTCATCGACACGTGGGCGACTAAGATCGGTGCCTTTCACTTTGGCCAAAGCGTTGAGCTGAGCACGCGCAATGGGCGTATCTTCATAATCAAGACTCACGTAGATCATAGCAACTGCACGTCTAAAGTTGCTACGCATATTCTCCACAAAAGCCATGGTACGATAATATCGAGCAAGGGCGCGACGCGTAAACAAAATCGGATGAACTTTCGCCATTATTTCTTCGACTTCATCAAAATTTTGTTCAACCTTTGCTACTTCAGCAAGTTCAAAATAAGCACGCGCATCACAGGGATTGAGCTTTATACATTTTTCGAGTTGCTCGCGTGCCTCTGTATAACGCTTCAATTCGAACAAAATCGTCGCATACTGATAATACAAAATCTCTGGCAAATTGGAGATACGAACGATCGGACGGCTATCCGTATCGCGCGCCCTAAAAAGCATTTCTTCAAATGGCTGATTGAACGTCATCAAACGGCGGTCTTCGAGTTCGACTGGGTTCATACCATCCAAAATTTCAGCAAGACCCGCAGCAGCTTCTTCGAACTTTCGTTCAGCAGCCATCTTTTGAAGCGCAATCACACGCTCGTGGAAATCTTTAATGGCTTCACCTAGCTTGGCTGCCTTTTGATTTGCTTCAGCGTTAGGATATTCAATGCTTGCAAAACGAGCAACCGCTGCCAAAATCGTTTGATCTTCCGGAGAATCTGTGAGCGTTTCGCAGTATTCACGAATAATCTGCATATCATGCTCTTGATCCTGATTAAACTGACTCTTAAGATGATTAATTACGTTGTCAATTTCAGCCGCTGTCATGGCCATTTCCTTATTTTATTCATTTCGTAAACAACAAAGCAGGCACACGATACCTGCTTCTACTCAACCTTTTACTCTATAAGATTATTGAATCGCTGTCTACTCTTAGAAAGAGCATTCGCTATATACAAGGCAGACGCTTTTCATACGTATATTATGAATATATGCTGTATGAATTTCACTTACACTTCAATAAAAAAGGCCTCACGCAATGTGAAGCCTTTTATATAAATATATACTATTTACCGATCTTCATTCCAGGTTGCCAGTTGTCTATAACCGTAACCTGTTTGACATCGCCCAACAAATTAGCAAAGCCACCAAATAACTTTGAGGATAAACCAATTTGTGCATTATCATTCGCTCTAAGCTGCGTATTTAAGATCTGCCCTTTTTTTCCTTTATGAATCTCAGGATACTTAAGATTCATGCGAATACGCTGAATTTTATCATCTTGCCAGACCAAAATGGATATCGTCGAATCACCGTCGATAGATTCAACAATACCAACTTGTGTGTGCCAATCATTCCAACGACCATCCTGATTTCGATCATAAGTATTGTGGAAAAAAGCAAGATCGCCGACGGCCGGCTTCGAGCTCTGATAAACAAGCTTATTTTTAAAAGCATGTTGATACAATTCACTTATCGTCGGCATCTTTCCATTAAAGAGTTTAGGAAGATCGATCTTATTCACGCCATATACTGCAGCTACATACTGCATCGAGCGTACCGAAGGCGATGCCGCAGACTTAGCGTCATTTGAATTGTTATGATTCTTTGCCGAAGTGGGCACAGCAGTTGTCGCAACATCTGCCGAAGCCTGTACGGTCGATGCCTGTTGAGGCTTACTCGGTGCAGATGATGGAATATTTTTTGAAGCATCAGCAACAGTTTTTGTGTTTTTTTGAGCTACATTAGACGCTGTTTCTGTTACACCTTTATTTTGTGCACTCGCTACAACTACCGGTTGGGATTGCGGTTTTGGCGAAGCCTTAGCTACACTCCCAGAAGTCTCTTTGTTCGTGGCAGCATTTTGTTGTGTCGTGGGTACTTTTGCCGTTACGACGTCATATTTCTTCGTATCAGCAGGGGCTGCTGAGGTTGGTTTAGCTGTATCTGTTTTGGCGGTATTTTGAGCAACCGTTGGTTTGCTAGACTCCCCGGCTGGTTTTGTCTGCGAAACCACTTTTGTTTCGCCTTTTGCGCCCACCGATTCTTTTGTTGGTATATCTGCTTTTGTAGGTGCAACGGCACTAGGTTGAGCAATTTTGGGTTGAGCTGTTGTAGTTTTCGGCGCCGCGGCAACAGCTGAATTTTCCGCTACTGTTTTAGCGTTCGCATCAACCTTTTCAGTCGTTGAAGCTGGCTTTGTAGACTTTTCTTGTTTTCGGCTTTCGTCCACGTCGACTTTTTTTGTCTCAACCTTTGCCAAAGCCGAAAGCGCATCGGGCTGCTGAGCAGACGCACTAGGCGCAGCCGCCATCAAAATCGCATCGATATTAATTTGCTCGGGTTCTGCTTCGGGTTCAATCAGAGCTCCAACTTCTTCGAGAGCTCTCATCGCTTCAAAGATGTCAGCATCGACGCTACCAGAAGCATCACGTTGTGACGCTTCGTAAGCTATGAGATCCACATCCAAGCTTTGAGCCAACCCCGTGCACGGAGTAGCAAATGTCGTTAAACCAGCTAACAAACAGTATTTCAGGCTATTTTTGAAACTTTTCGTTTTCATCAGTCACCTCTCCGATTGCCGTGACTGAATACAGCTCAGCCACTAAGAAGTGAACCTATATCCTGTTCTTAGAACAAAACGAAATTTTGGGACTCTGTACACATAAAGCGCGCACGTATTGAGCGAAGCGAGAAGTGCGCGCGGGGAGGTGTATTGAGCGAAGCGAAATAGCCGACCCAAACCGACAATGATAATAAAAATTAATTATAAGAATTGCTTATAAAAGATCATAAAAAAGCGGTAAATGATAAAATTTACCGCTTTAAAGAAGTTTAGATGCTGCTGCCATCTACAACAATTGGAATAGATTTATTTTTCCACTCATCGGGGGGAGGAGCAAATCGACTAGACCCAGTAATCATAAACTGTTTGAGTGTGGTTTCGACCATTTTATCAAACGCGTCATTGCCGCTTTTGGCCGTAAATTCCCATTTCCAGAGAACGCCGCCATCGCCAATCATAATATTAGCGCGAGCTTTAAGTTTAACGAGCTGCGATTTAGGAATGCTAGCAGGGGCATTCATGGAATTATCGAGTTTCGCCTTAATCTTTTGGAGATAGGGATTACCCGATCCAGTTGCCGAGCGAGAAAGGCGAGAGCCATCAGCGGAACCACCCGGATCAACGTCACTGACTGGACGAGCGGGATCATAGCTATTTGCAGCATTAATAAGCGCATTCAGATCAGCTTGTTGAGGTTTAACCTGTTTTTCCTCTGTGTTTTTACGTTTATTTTGAGGATTACTCGTTGTTATCGAATTTTTTTGCGTTTCTTCAGGCGCATTAAAAATTCTAGGCATGACCGTTTTTGGGGTTTCAGCGCCCAAACGCGGAGCTTCGACGATGCCGATATCCTGCAAGACGGGCACCTGATCTTGAGCCGAACAGGAGCAACTTTCGCGTTGTGCGAGCAGGATTTGATTAGTCGAAGAATTAGCGAGGAGGAGACGAGCGCCTTCAGCGAGCAGCGCGCCCAAGCGGACATCGCGATAGCGAGCACCGCAAATCACCTCTTCGGCGGCCTGCCAATTTTGGGCGGGAACATCCATTTTGAAGAGACGCCCCTCTTCAATATAGCGGCACGAAATAGTTGAAGGTTCGGCAGCCTGAGCAGGTTCAGGGGAAGACGACCCGCTACTCACGGCAAAAAGCGCCGCGATCAAAACGTGCACCACAACGGCCAAAAAGATACCGAAAGCCCGCGCAGCAAACGAGGTAGGATGTAAATTATCGTAAGGCGTTTTCATGATTATTCCGCGAGTTCAAGTCTAGCCTGATAATGTGGATCCGTGACAATATCGACAGTTTGTAGTCCGTGTACGCGAAGCGCCTGTAACACGCCCGAAACGAAGCCATACGGAGCATCGGAGTCGGCCTCAAGGTAGAGCCCTTCTTTGAGCATACGCTGATTTTTGCCGAGATCGTTAGAGATGATCGAAAAGCATGCATTCCATTGAGAAGCGGGTTTATTGGCGCAGTCAGCGATAGGTGTCTGTCCAGCGACGGCACTCAAACCTCGCACAACGTAAACGCGCGCATTCTTATCTATCACCATGACAAGTTTCGTCGTATCTGGATCTGCGAGATAAGCGTTTTCGGGCGTCACGGGCAAATTGAGAGCGACGAGGGACTCCGTTTTATCCTGTACGGATTGTTGTTTACGGGCCTCAGCGCGTTTTTGTTCAGCGGCAGCTGTCGACACCATAAAGATAATAAGAATAACGAGCAGAACGTCGACGAGCGGCGTGACATTGATCTCAGAAAGTTTACCAGTGGCCATAGTTTACTTAAAGAAATTGCGCTTTACGATATTCAGAAAATCGTTAGAGAAGCTTTCCATACTCGCCTGGAGAACTTTAATTTTCTGATTAAAGAAGTTATAAGCCATAACAGAAGGAATAGCAGCGAGCAAACCGACGGCAGTAGCGATCAGAGCTTCAGCGATTGGCCCAGCAACGGTCTGAATGCCCAAATCCCCCGTATCGCCCGACAATCCGACGAAGGCGTGCATAATACCCCAAACCGTACCGAAAAGTCCGATAAAAGGCGCCGTAGAGCCGGTTGTCGCGAGGAAAGAGATATTTTTTTCAAGCTCGGTGGTTTCGGAAAGCGAGGCACGACGGAGAGCACGCTCGACGTTTTCGATGCCCGAAAGCTCGATGGCTTCTGCCTCATGATCTTTTTCTTTTTCGTCTTTTTTGAGCTTCGTCAATTCTTTATAGCCCGCACGAAACATTTGTGCGACGGGACTCTGCTTGAGTTTACCTGCGTCATTATAGGTTTCATCGAGGCGTTTTGACTTCCAAAAAATATCAATAAACTGATCAGATTGCTTACGCGCTTTGCGCAGATAAATGGCCTTCACGGCGATAATGTACCAGCTCACGAGACTCATACAAATCAGCAACCCGAGAACCGCCATAACAGCAGGCGTCGAAGAAGTCACAAGCTCAAAAATATCGAGCCCGTTCTGCTCAGCCAACAGAATACCCAAATCAACCATATTGACTCCACACAGTGTGTTTACCCAAGAGCGCATCCCCTAAGGGACCTAAATAACCTTAGAATATTAACCAAAGTTTGCGCTTCTTTGAAGTAAAATCCCCAAACTCGAGTACAAAATAAGCTCACCTCCCCTGCACCAACAGATTCCGCATAAGACATGCGTTATTGTGTGGGGGAAGCGGGAAAATTGTCAATCCAAATGCATATTTGAGTAAACCATTTCCGGTGTCTTCCAACCAAGTACTTTTCGAGGTCTCTGATTAATTTCATTACAGACACGTTTGATATAGCTGTCAGAGACCTTAGTAAAGTCAGTTCCTT
>JAZRWH010000002.1:0-18275 GCA_045599585.1 Myxococcota bacterium | reverse complement strand
GCAGGCTGTTGCGTCGGCTTGGGCTGTGGGGCTGGTTTGGCAGGCTGTATCGGCTGAGGTGTTTCTTGGGCTTTATTGGCGTTCGAAGCATGGTCTTCGTTTACGAGGGGCTTTTGTTGATCGTAAACGGTTGCAGTGACGATTTCTTTGAGCGTCGCATTGATTTCAAACGAAGCGGAGAAGCGTCCTCCGGCAGACTTGTCGCCGCTCGGAAAAGTACCCGAAAACTCGCCATCGAACGCGAGGGGAGCGTCGAAGGCATCTTCTTCGATTGTAATTTCGTAGCGTCCAGCCTCGTGAATGGGCTCAAACACGATGGCTTCTTCGTGCTCAGGGTGTCGCATCGCTTGGATGCAATCGCTGCGCGAACCGTCTTCGAGGATGCGGCAGAGTTGGACGCGGTCGAGTTTGATACCGGCGTGGGACAAAAAAACAGAGGGTTTGAGCGCTTGTTGGGGCAAAAGGTCGACGATTTCGTCGGGGGGGGGCGTCATGCGGACGACTGTCACGAGGTTTTCGGGCTTAAGGAACCAAGCGAGTAGAGCAAAGAGGATGAGATGCACCAAAAACGTGATAAGCCAGGCTTTAGCCCAGTGTTTTTCGCGTGTTTGGGGTACATCTCTCGTTTTCATTGTAGGTTAATTACAGACACGAGTCTGCTTGAATGGAGTTGAGAACGGTATCGTCTTTGAGCCGTTTGAGAACGTCGCCGAGGAGGTAGAGGGAGCCCGAAATATAAATTGTGCCTGTTGATCCTACGTATTTAGCTGCGCGCTCGAGGGCTTCGTCCATCGTCGAGCAAGCTTGCTCTGGCGGGAGGCCTGTACGTGTGCAGTAGTCGTGGGGGTTCATTGCGCGTGGGTTAGCGAGAGGGGAGACGAAAATCGCCTGAGGAACGAAGACGTTAAGGTACTGCGGAAACATTTCATCGATTGCTTTATCACCACAGGAATTGACGATGAGCGCTCGGGGTGAACAATTTTGAGCGGCAACGGCATTGCAAAAGCAGCGTACGCCGTCCTGGTTGTGTGCACCATCGAGGGTGATGTGTTGGACGTCGAAACTTTGCGCGATGGCATCAGGTACGTTGTACATGCGTCCAACCCAGCGCGTATGGGTGAGCGCGTGCGCCATACCCGGCGTGGGATCGCTCGTAAACAGACCGCATTGATGTGCGATATGGGCTGCAAAGAGTGCTACAGCTGCATTGTCGAGCTGGTAGTCGGCCATGTGTTCTGTACCGAACATGGGAAACTTGAATGTTTTTGCAACAAGTTCGACCGTTCCTTCTTCATTTTTTTGCCAATCAAAGTCCTCACCGAGCGCATACAGTGCACTTGCACCGCGCTTTTGAGCTTCTTCGCGCAAAACATCATGCGTCTGGCGACCAATAATAACAGGTTTTCCAGCGCGCATAATTCCTGCTTTTTCGCGGGCGATTTGTTCGACGGTATTCCCGAGGTATTGCATGTGATCGAGACTAATCGACGTAATGATCGAAATGTCGGGCTCAAGGATATTTGTGGCATCAAGTCGACCGCCCAAACCAACTTCGAAAACGCCGAGATTGACGTGTGTGCGTTTGAAAGCTTCGAGTGCCATTGCGAAGCAGCATTCAAAGTAGGTCAAAACGGGGTCGCCTAATTGAGGGTCGTCACGGCGAGCGGCGTTTTGTGCAGCATCATCTGTTCCGCCAAAGCGATCGAGAATTTCCCAGCCGATTGCATTGAACAACGTATCCTCTAGGCGACAGCCATTGACACGGATGCGCTCGCTGAAGTCGATGAGGTGTGGCGAAGTGAACAGTCCCGTTGTAAATCCCAGGTTTTGAGCTATGACTGAGAGGGTAGCCGAGACTTGGCCTTTGCCGTTCGTGCCTGCGATGAGGAAGGTTGGGTAGTGAGGTAGACCGCCGAGGCTCTCGGTAGCGCGGCGCATCGCGTCAAGCCCGAACTTCATGACGCGTTCATTTTGTTTAAAGATGCGCTCTCGAAAAGACTCGGGCGTACGAATTTCTGAATTTGTAGTGAGCATAAAAAAAGCCGCACTTTTGTGCGGCATAAAAATTATGGGAGCATCACAGATGCTGTTTGATCTGTCAGCGCGTTAGGTGAATTATTTGTCGAAGAAAGCGTAGCGGTCTTGGAGTTCAAGATATCGTGAGTAACGCTCATATTCTTCAACATCGGGGATAATAAAGGTATTGTCATCGTTGAGCTCAATGAGTTTTTTGGTGACAAGCTTATCGATAATGAGTTCAAGCTCGACGTCATCAATACCGAGGTAGGAGGCGAGGTTTTCGGGGATTACACAAGGTGCGTCGCCCGAATTGAGGGATTCTGCGCGAAGCTGAACCATGGTACGCCCCATGTTGGTGCGCATCTGAAGAACGCTGATGCGGAATTGGGCTTCGTTGAGACGGCCTGCCATTTTTTTGAGCATGCGCATCGCTAATTCACCATTGCTGCGAATGAGTGACTCAAATTGAGCTGCGGGAAGCTCAATAAGACGTGCGCGCGAAACGACGATGGCACTCACTGGCTGCGGGCATTGCTGCAAGAGAGCTAATTCTCCGCAATATTCACCCGGACCAAGGATCGCAAGTTCGACTTCTTCGCCACAGACGAATTTGGAGATTCGAACGTGACCTTCGTTGATGACCCAGAGTTTGTCTGCGCTATCGCCTTCATTAAAAAGGATTGCGCCTGCGTCGTAACTCTTGCCGAATTTTTCAAGTGCCTGCTCTTTATCCATTTTTGCCTCTTTGACTTTGTATGCGCGCGTTTGCGCGAAAAACCGCTTATGTCTCTACCACACTTTGCAAGTGCTTTCAATTCTTTTGAACGCGCTTTGCGTTAGCTTCGACTTTGTCCGGTCTGTGCCCTTGCGCAATCATCGATTCGTGATAGAAATAACCGACGCTTGGGTATCTCATGGTGGGTATTGGGGGCTGGATAGGCATGTCAGAGGATCAGAACAAGCAGAACATAGAACTTTTAGACAAACTTAGTGGGGTTCCGCCCGAGGACGTCAAGTTGCGTAAACGCATGACAAACGGTGGCGTGTCCGAACTTTGGTACGCCACTCACGGCGCGTATCCTGGCATGTTCGTCGTGAAGTATTCCAAGTTTTCGTGCGAAGATAACAATTATATTTACGGTCAGTTTGAGCGCGAGTACGAAGTCTCCAAAACGTTGTGCAGCCGAGGCATTTACACAGCCAGTGCGCATATTTGCGCTTTTGACGTCGATGCACTTATGCATCCCTATTTGTACCTTGAGCTGTTTGAAGGTTTTGATCTTGCCGACGTCATGGCGCGTTGTTTTGATTGGGAAACGGTGCGCAAAGTCTTGCGAAACGTCGCTATAAAACTTGGTGAAGTGCATCGGGCAGGCATCGTTCATCGCGATATTAAGCCCGCCAACATTCTCATTTCGCGAACCGGTGAGGTTCGTATCATCGACTTTGCGCTCTCGACGATTGATGGTTGCTGGCATCGGTTTCACGAAGAAGGTATGGCCTTGGGTACCCCGCTGTACATGTCTCCGGAACAGGCTTTTGGACAAAAAATCATGTTGACCAGCGCATGCGACTGGTACGCTATCGGCGTCATTCTCTTCTATTGGATGACGGGACACTATCCCTATCATGGCGAAACGGCGGCTGAGACCATGAAAATGCATTGCTACAGTGACGTTCCAACGCCAGAGCGCTGTCGCATCACGTCGGCGCCAGATAACCTCTCTGAACTTTGCCACGACCTGCTTTCTAAAGAACCGAATGCTCGTTTTTCGGCTGTGAACCGCTTTCGCGCTGTTTTAGGATAGCGCTTGGGCGCCGCCTATCGCCCGCTGGGCAATACGGCGGACGCACATCGGCTATGGTTGCACCATACGCCGATGTAATTTTGGTGCGAGCGTCGTCGCAAATACAGGGTGTGTCGACGTAAAGAGGCTCCATGGATTATGGCAGGCACATCGCGCTTCGTCGCTCGATTCATCTACAAAGCAATTAGGTTTTATGATCGCATTTCTATTTATCGGTTTTGCTGTCGGCATGGGGCTATCGTTTCAGACGAGCATCAACGGACGACTGAGACGTTCCGTCGTTTCGCCCTTTTTGACGTCCCTTATTTCGTTTGCGCTTTCGACCCTGTTTATCGCTGCAATCGCCTTATTCAGCTTTGGGACTGAGCTAGCATTGATCGACAGCTTTGCTGCGACGCCTTGGTGGATGTGGATCGGCGGCATGATGGGGTTTATCTTTTTAACCGGCAACATCGTGTTGTTCCCCAAACTAGGGGCCGTTCAGACGGTCATATTTCCCGTGTTGGGGCAGGTTTTGACGGGAATCGTCGTCGATCAATTTGGACTCTTTCATGCGCCTACCGCGCCACTTGGTTTCGTCAAATTTGTCGGTACTGTGCTCGCGCTTGGCGGCGTATTGGGCGTCGTTTTGTGTGCACAAAAAAATCAGGTTGCAGCCGTACAGGGCAGTGCACTCAAATTGTGGGGCTGGCGGTTGCTTGGCATTGCAACGGGGTCGTGCAGTGCCGTACAAATTACCATCAACGGTCAGCTCGGACTCGTCCTGCATTCGTCGATTTTGGCTGCGCTAGCTTCTTTTATCGTTGGAACGCTCTCACTCTTGTTAATCGTTTGCATTCAGCGTCCTAAGCTTAAAGTTAGTCTTCCCGAAGGCGAAAATCGCAATCCCTGGTGGATGTGGCTCGGTGGTCTGTTGGGGGCGACCTACGTCATCGGTAATGCCTTCATTAGTCCTCAGCTCGGTACAGGACTGACGGTTGTCGTCGGTTTGCTCGGTCTCATGACGGCAGGTCTCATCGTCGATCAGACGGGCATTCTCTGCTCACCGCGTCACCCCGTTCGCCTTCCTCAAATTCTGTGCTTACTCACTATGCTTGCGGGGGTTGCGCTCATTCGCATTGTTGCCTAAACGCGTTGTTTTGCCGTTTTCTGTTGCGCTAAAACATGACATTGTGGCGCCGCAGGCCAGAAGGGGTAGCCGCGTATTTGCTTGCAAATAGCGGCTCAGGGGAAGGCCTTCCCCGCCTAAATACAATTAATCAGGCGGTCGTCGTCCTTTTGGGGTACGATTGGTCCTAAATATTTGTTTGGAGCTCGAGTCATGATGAAAAAAACGCTTTTGATCTTATGTGCTTTGGTGCTGTGCCTTTTGGCGGGAGCTTGTTCGCGGAGTGTCATCGTCGATACGAGCAAATATTACGATCCTCAGACGATGCAACAGAAGATTCGTGGGGCTGTCGGCGTAACGGCAGGGCTTTCCTCAAGTGAGTTATTTCCATTCGATGAAGAGGATATGAAGAAACTCGGCCTAGAAGATGCTGAATTTAAAGAATCGATGACCGATAAAGAAGTTTATACTGTCATTTATTATGAAACGCTTAAGAAGCTAGAAAAAAAGTCTAGTGAGGCGTCGTCAGAGGAATCTAGCGAAACTCCTCCTGAGGAGTCTATAGAAGCGCTTTTGGATGAACTCATGTTGGCAGCAGTGCTTGCCGAAGATACTTCTCTCATCCGCAATGCACTCGATAAAAGCAGCAACATCAATGGCACTATCACCATATCTGAGCTGCTCGTGTCTGCGACGATTGAGAGCAAAGTCGAAAGTGTTAAATTCCTTCTTGAGGCAGGGGCTGACCCCAACATAGGTGGGGAACTTGACGCGCCACTCGCGCTGGCTATCAAGCCGATCAAGCGCGGAAATCGCATTGAGGATGCGCAGATCATTGAGATGCTCTTAAAAGCCGGGGCTACACAAGGATTGGAGACTGCGGTCGTAAGCGCAGCTTTTGATTGCACGGCTTGCCTGGATCGAATGATCAATGCAGGGATCGAACTTGGTCCACATTATAAAAACACGCCGGTGCTGGCGCTTGTGGTCGCTGGCGGCGATGTTTATTCCATCAAGCGCGTGATTGATGCTGGCGTGGACGTCAATGCTGTATCTAATGGTGGAAATACGGCTTTGATGTTTGCGACTTTGGGACAAGAGGATGCTGCAGTGATGTTGATGCTTCTTGAGGCTGGGGCTGATCCAAACCTCAATAACGTCAACCAAAAAGGGAAGACGCTCGAGGACCTCGCTGCAGAAAGTTCATGTACGACGTGTCGCGATTACGGATTTGAAGACAAATCTGACATAATTCGAAAAGCGAAGGCAAAGCAGATCATCTTTAAATATAAAGCGCATTAGTCGATCAACGCCGTACGGCCGGCTAGTCGTGGGATCATGCAGCCGTGCGCGATAAAGTGTTCTTCGAGCGCTGTACTGATGTTGCCCGTGACGGTTTTGAACGGTGCGCGTTCGTTGAGCATGTGGGCGTTTAGGCCCATGAACTTTTCAAGGTTGTCAATGTGGTAACCTTCAATGCCGACTTGGAACAGTGCATCGTCTTTGATTAGCACATTTTTATAGCTCGCTTCGATGAGTTCGCCTTTTGTACGGCTGTACGTGAAATTCCAACCGCCACTCAGCTGGTAGTATTCTCCGTGTGACGTGCCGTCGTTTTTCGTGCGGCTCAGAACGACAGAGAGCGCGCGTTTAATTTCGGCACCTGTGAGCACGACGCGCATGAGCTTTTCGGGGTAGGCATACATGTCGAGCAAGTTGCCGCGCGTTACGATTGGGCCAAGCGTCGGAGCGCGTAGGCTTCCCGAACCGATCATCACGAGATCGAGCCCGAAGCTCTCTCGCAGGCAATCGGCGATGAGATTGCCGGCCGTCGTTTCCTGGTATCGATTGGGGTGCGTTGCTTGCTCTGTGAGCGTCGTTAGAATGACGCCGTACTTTTCGTCCGTAATTTTTTTATAGTTGAGGATTAGGTTTTCAAGCGCTGCGTTGCACGGACAGTGTTTGTCATCGATGGGAATAGTCTGCCAACGGTAGCTGTGAACAGAATTTGTGTCCGTATCGATTTCAAGGTCAAAACGTCCAATTTGGTCGGTGCCAACGCCCGCTTGCACGATTAAAACATCGTTGATGCATTCGGGCTTTTCGGGGAGCGTGTGACTGTGACCACCGATGATGACATCGACGCCCCAGGCTGGATCCAGAGCAGCAGCGAGTGCTTTGTCATTTTCAAATCCGATGTGCGTGAGCAGAATCGTAAAGTCGATGTCGGTGCCTTTGTAGCTGTTGACAATGACGCCGACGTCTTGGGCTGCTTCGTGGATATTGACGAACGTGCCTAACAGCATGTCTTTTTGGGAACGCGCCATAATTTCTTCGGTTACGATTCCGATGACGAGGATATTCATGTCATCGACGTGCAGGATTTTGTGTGAATTGAACAGGCGCAAGCCGTTTGTCTTGATATACATGTTGCTGCATACGATGGGGAATTTGCAGCACTTTTCGAGAAACAAAAGATGGGCAATGCCGTAGTCGACTTCGTGGTTGCCGAGTGAAGCGACGTCGGGGGCAAGCGCGTTCATGATTTCGATGGTAGAGACGCCTTGAAATTCGGAGTCAATGATCGATCCGCGGAACATATCGCCTGCGACCATGTAGAGCGTATTTGGGGTCGATTGACGGACGTGGTTGAGATAGCCCGAAAGGCGAGCGACGCCGCCGACGAGGCGATCGTCTATTTTTTCGGCTAAAAAGTCGCCGTGCATATCGTTTGAATGAAGGATTGTGAGGGGTTTGATCGTGTGAGACATCGTAAAGACCTTATCGCTTGGTTGGTGGGCGTCTGTGGCCCGGAACGAGACGTGTATCACATAAGTGGCAACATGGGCAGGAGAACATTTATTTGCATGTTATGCAAATAGGGTTTTCATTTTCAACGTGAGCGTCATTGTTGTTAAAGCTCAACCGCAGGCAAAATGGGTGGGGGGGGAGCAATTGTGTCAACCGAGCTCGTCTTGCCTTCGGTTTTGACGGATTCGGTTATTCACGCACAGGCGTTGCCGAACGCATCGAAGAAAGGACGGAAGGGGGCAGTATGTTTCACAGAAATTTGATGCATGAATTCAACTTGTAGTTGAAAAAAAGCGCCATTCGCGGTTTAAAAGCGCGCTATTTTTTGGGCCGCAGCACGGCATCCATCTATTGGCAGAGGCAGAATCTTTTCATGTTTGAGTATTTCGCAGGCCTACGATACCTGCTCAACCGCTCCCGCGTTAGTTTATCGATCATCTCGGTGATCTCTATTTTCGGCGTCATGCTAGGCGTTACAGCACTTGTTAGTGTTGTTAGTGTCGCCGGAGGCTTTGAAGACGAATTCCGAGACAAGGTTCTTGGTGTCAACTCACACATGCTTGTTATGACTTACAAGCAGGATGATTTTCGTGAGTATCGCGACGTTCAAGAAACGATTGAGCACTACACAACCAACGTCATCGAAACGGCGCCGTTTATTTTTCATGAAATGATGATTGCGATTGGTTCGCAAATCTCCGGCATTTTGATCAAAGGTGTAGAGCCCGAAACGATGATGGGCGTGAGTGATCTTGCGAAATATATCAAGGTCGAAAGCGATGAAGCACGTGCTCAGGTTTTGGAAGATCTTCATTACAACAAGGCGCGTGATGGCGAAGTGCCGCCTGTCATTATCGGACGGGTGTTAGCCGAAAAACTGAAGGCAGGGATTGGGGATGAAGTGCGCGTCATCTCACCGCGACGTGGGATTGTTGGGGAGCATCGTTATGGTCCGAGTCAGTTGGAACCGACGGAAAAGCGCTTTAGAATCATAGCCTTGTACGATTCTGGATTTTATGATTACGACAATCGTTTGTTGATTTGTGATTACAAAGCGATGCAGGATTTTTTCAACCTCGACGATGTCGTGACGGGTGTTGAAGTCCGTGTAAAGGATATCAACAAAACGGGTGAACTTCGGGATGCGATCACGCCTGTACTCAATAACAAACCGGGGTTAGATCGCTATCGAGTTATCGATTGGCAGGATTTAAATCGCAATTTGTTTCAGAGTCTTCACATGCAGAAGATCACGCTTTCGATCATCATGCTATTTATCGTGATTGTGGCGAGTTTTAACATTGTTGGTACGCTTATCATGATGGTTTTGGACAAACAGCGAGATATTTCGATCATGAAGTCGATGGGGGCGACGGACGGCATGATCATGCGAGTGTTCATTTACCAGGGCATGTTTATTGGCGGTATTGGAACGCTTTTAGGATTGATAGCGAGTGTATGTATCTGTAAGTTTTTGCAGGTATACGATTTCAACTTGGATGCGACGGTATATTTAATTCACAAGCTGCCCGTGAAAATGGAAGTTGGTGTTTTTGCCGGTGTTGGGTTGAGTGCATTGTTTATCAGCTTTTTGGCTACGTTGTATCCTTCGTGGTGGGCTACGCAGTTGTCCCCAGTTGAAGGTCTACGCTACGAATAAGAATTATGTTTGGACTTGGGCTACCTGAAGTCATTTTTATCGTCATCATTAGCATTGTGGTGGTCGGCCCCGAACGGATGCCACGTGTAGCACGCAAACTCGGTAACTTGTTAGGCAAGATGCGTAGTGCAGCAACGACGCTCAACGATGCGATTTCGAAAGACGCGGAGCTTTCGGAGCTTAGAAAAGGCGTTGTCAGTGCTAATGATCATCTGAACCAAGCCAAGCAGTCGATAGCTCCGTTTGGCGCCAAGATTCCCAACGCCGTTTCGGAGGCGCTTAACGAAGTCAAACGTGTTGCCGAGGGTGGGGATAGTTTAGCCCGATCATCTTTGCAAACAGATCAGTCTGAGGAAGCTGTGGCGCTCGACAAGGGGGCGGAAGGCGGAGTGCGAGTTGAAGGGAGCGAAAGCAAGTCGGAAGCGTTACCGAAGCTTCAGACGTCATCACTTTTTGCGCATATCGAGAGTCATTTTAACCTTAAATCGGCAGAGCGTACGATTCGTTTAGAAAAGGCAATTTTTGTATCAACGCCCATAGCCCTAGCCACATCTCGTATAGCCAAAAAGCTTCCTCAACCGAAGGATGCCACGTGTTTTGAAAACACGATCGCCCTTACGATACCGAAAAAAGGACGGGCATTTGAAAGAGTTCGTGTACTTTCTGCGGGTAAGGACATTAATTTTCGTTCAATTCCACTATCTCAGGTAAAACCATGACGAGTCAAATGACACCAACACCAGACGAGTCGCTCAGCGAAATGCCCGTCATGGAACACTTTGCTGAGCTTCGACGCCGGGTGATACGCATTTTGGCGGCATGGGTTATCGGCATATTGGTCTGTTTTAACTACAGTCCCGAGATATATAGATGGCTTGCGGAACCGCTTCAGGGGGCACTTGGCAAAGAGAGTTCGCTCATTTTTACAAGTCCGATTGAGCCCTTTTTGGTGTATCTGAAGGTCAGTCTAATAGCCTCGATTTTTTTAACGTCCCCCTATACATTTTGGCAGATATGGCGTTTTATAGCGCCCGGGCTTTATGCGCATGAAAAGCGGACGATTGTACCGATAGCCATGGCCTCGAGTTTAATTTTTATTGGTGGTGCGGCATTTTGCTACTACGTAGTACTTCCGCTAGGCATGCAGGCTCTTCTTGGAGCAGGCCAATCCGAAGCGTTTACGGCCGATGCAATGATAACGATGCAATCGAACTTTGCCTTGACGACGCGTTTGGCGATTGCGTTTGGCCTTGTTTTTGAGATGCCAGTATTTAGTTTATTTTTGACGCGTCTTGGACTTATTGACCATCATTTTTTAATCAAGCAGTGGCGCATAGCGGTTGTTATCATTTTTATTATTGCCGCGCTACTCACGCCGCCCGATGTCGTAACACAGATATGTCTAGGGCTTCCGATGTGTGCGTTGTATGTGTTATCGATCTTTCTGTCGTGGATGGTACAGCGTCGTATAGATTCATCGGAGCGATCCGATGCTGTTGAATCGGCGAAATTAGGTGCGTCATAAACAATCGGAGGCAAGGGGAGGCGTTGGAAGGGGGTATTTGTATTTCGTTCTGATTGACATTATAGAATTAATGTTAATCTAAAGAATAGTCAAAAAAGGTATTTAAATTGTGAATTAAGTTCAGCTGTACTTTATCAAAGAGGAAGGAACATGTGGACATAGCGTGATCTAGAAGGCGTGTTATTGTGAAAAAATACGCATTCTTTCTTCGACGATAGCGTAATTAAATTTCACATTTTATGACAAAGCGACTATATAGGTATTGTTTTTATGCACCCTGTGCAGACCAAGCGATAAGTAAGGTCAAGATGCAAGTGTGCTTTATTTCACTTAAACAGGAGAGAATGCAGATGAACTTAAAAAGCCTGACAGCAGGTGTTGCGGCTTTCTGCGCCACTACTTTTATGACGACTGGATTGGCAATGGCTCAGGACAATGCCGCAATCCAGGGTGATAGTACCATTAGTATTGATGCTGATGATGTTCTTCAGAATGGGGACGTCGAGAAAAGCGTAAAGTCTGGTATTTCGAGAGACGCTGGCTGGTATCCGAAACTTCATATTGGCGGCACGGCTCAAGTTGCTTACAACAACCACGTTGACGGTGTCACGGATGGTGTTGCCTTTACGTTTGGTCTTGTCGTTAACTTTGGTATCGACGGTGTATGGGACTTTGGTAAGAATGGTAAACTTGAATGGGTTAACACACTTGATCTCGAAGATCAGATGACGAAGACCCCGACCATCAACGATTTTGTTAAGTCGAAAGACAAGCTTGACTTCCAGACGCTTCTCAAATACCGCATTCCTAATGTTGATTGGCTTGCTCCTTTTGTCAGCTTCCGTCTTCAGACGTCGCTCTTCCCCAGCACCTACATTTCTGACAAAGATCTTCAGGTTCGCAAGTACGACTACAATACCGCCATTGACGGTAAAGATGCGAATGCAGACAATCCTGAAGAGCGAGCCAGAAGCCACAAAGGTCTCTTGAGCGACACCTCCGTTGCTAAAGCTCAGGAAGGCTTCAATCTCGCGGGTTCGGGTCGTCCTCTCGTCCTTACCGAAAAAGTCGGTATTATTATGGACGCATACGAAAGCACACCGTTCAATGCTTCCTTCCAGGTCGCTCTCGCCGGTCAGGAACTCGTCGTCGCGGGTGATGATGATGATGATCCCGAGACTTGGCAGTACGTCTCCTTCGATGACAAGGATGACGATGCTTACTACGATATCCGTCGTATCGTTGATACCAACTCCCTCGGTCTCGATGTCACCGCTAACTTGAAAGGTGTCCTCGTCGATTGCTTCAACTGGAATGTCTTCGGTCGTTTGTATTATCCCTTCATCGTCGACGAAGACCATGGCCTCGATGGTGCAGATCTTATCCACGCTGAAATCGGCGCTAAGATCAGCGTTAAGATCTCCGATTGGGGCTCCTTCGACTATACGCTCGAAGTTAAACGCGAACCCTTCGTTACGACGCTTTGGCAGGTCTCTACCAACGTTCTCTTCACCGTTGGTTTCGATTTCTTCGGTAAATAATTTGCTGAATGCCTAGTGAAAAGCCCGCTTAAAGCGGGCTTTTTTTGTATCCTGCGCTGCTTCGTGTAAACTACGCCCCTGCGTGCGCATTGTACGCCTTTTTGAAGGATTTATTTATGACACTTAAATCTCGGACGCTTGTCTCGATTCTGTCTGCTTCATTGCTCCTGCTGTTTTCTGCGTGCTCTTCGTCTCCCGATAATACTACTGTAGCTCAATCTGAGGAGCCTGTTGCTCAACCAGATTCTATGCCTACAACTCCGTTAGCTGATTCTGCCGCTCAACCCGCGGTAGCTGCTCAACCTGAGGTAGCTGCTCAACCCGTGGTAGCTGCTCAACCTGAGGTGGTTGCTCAAAGCGCAGAGCTTGTCGACACAGCCGTTCAGCCAGAGACTCCAATCGAAAAGATTGATATCGCTGAGAATTCACTTCAGAGTGAAGCCTCTGCTCCGAAAGACGAGGGCGTTACGGATGAAAGTGTGCTTCAAGATCAGAATATGGCTATTGTCGATCCTGAACCACAGTCCGAGAGTCAACCGCAGACGGAGCCCACGACTCACGACGTTCAAGCCAATGACAACAGTCGTACGATCTCCGAGGACTTGTCGCCTTTGTCTGATGCAATGCGTGCTAAACTCGCTAGTATTACTTGGGATATGGAACCTGAAGTTCTCAATGCCGTGCTGAAAGAAAATGAAGGCGGTCATTTCCCGTGGAGTGATGAACTTCATCCCGAAAAGTTTTACGATAGTATTAAAAATTTAGGTGGAACATATATTGGTGTTGGAACAGATCAAGCCTACGTTTTTATCGGTTGGCAGCGCCCAACACTCGCTTTTGCCGTCGATTACGATCCCTGGGCCGTTTACATTCACCATGGTTATTTAGCCTTGTTTGACACGTGTGAAGACATGACGTGCTTCCGAAAAATGCTCACGGATAGGGATGAAACCTACAAATTTTTGTTGAACGAGTATTACGCTGATCACCCAGATCGCAAACAAATTGCCAAAATATTCAAAACGAATGCTCATGGCCTACTTAGACAGATGAATCGTATTGCAAAATATCCTTATCCTACTTTTGCAAATGATCAGGCTACTTATGATTATATTCGCACGCTCGTAAAAACTGGTCGGCTCCGTACACTGCAGGCAAACCTCTTGGGCGATACTGCGTTGAAATCAATCTCACAAACACTGAGAGAAACGGGGCGTACGATTACGACACTCTATACTTCTAATGCAGAACAATACTGGAACTATAATAAAGCCTTCAAAGAGAATATGCGCGCTATTCCCTGGGCTGACAATGGCGTTTTGATGCGTACTCTCGCGACAAAACCAATGAACCAAGATTACACCTATCGTATTATGCCTCATAAAGTGTTCCTTGCGTGGTTAGATGATTCTCGTGGTACAAACGTCAAACGCATTTCTCAGCGTTTCCGCTTTAAACCGCGTCCCGAAGGCACGACAGAACCCTTCGAAGTTCCGTTTATTTTGGACGACATCATGCCTCAGGACTCGGACGTTAAATAATTCACCCTATAAGTTTGGATTATTGACGCCCTTAAATGCGTTCTGATGAGGGGACAGTTGCTTAACAACGCTTTATTTGTTCTAACGCTACTGCTCCTTTTGCTGTCATTCATTGAAACATGGAGGCGCTCCGTATGTTTTCTCGAATTGTTAATGCGATTGCAGCTCTTTCGCTTTTGACTGCTATAACTGCTTGGGCTGATGAGCCTTGTCCAGAGCCCATTAAACCTACTTCTCCTGCTGGTGAGGGCGGATGTGCTCCGGATTGGAATGCAGAACCTCAGCACTTTGATTTCGGTGCGCTGCAAAAACAAATGGCAGAGGCAAAGGCTAAGGAAGAAAAAGCAAAACAACTTCCTAAGGCTGAAACTGAACAACTCAGTCAACCAACAGAGTCTTCTTCACCCGAACAGGCTAAACAACGCGTACTGCCCAAAACATGCACGTACAAAGCTTATGCTTGGGACACGAAGCACAAACGCTCAACAGATCACTATAGCGTTGAAAAAGCTTATGACGAAGTTACGGATGACGAACGCGATCCAAACGATCCTCGTTGTACCGTATGCAGTGAAGATCAGGTTTCGATTGATACATCAAAATTAGGTCTTAAAACGGGTACGATCAAAGTTTGTTGGGCTTATGCTGATCAGGTCGAAAATGCACTTAAAACGATTGCGCAATCAGGTTCTTTTGACATTGAAAAACTCGAAGGCTATCGCCCCGGAAAAACGCGCGGTAAAATAGATAGCAAAGGTCTCCGTACCGAATGGAGTAATCATAGCTTTGGTGCTGCAATCGATATTAATGCGCATAAAAATGCTATTTATAGTAACTGCACCACTAAGATTGTAGGATCAAAAGAGGATGTCGCAGGTTGCAAACGTGGTATTGGCGGCGATTATGATCCCAAAAAGAATCCTCGAACCTCTATCACTCGGGCCGGCATCGTCTACGCAGCTTTCACGCCTTTTTGGAAGTGGGGCGGTGAAATCGACGGTACGACTAAGGACATTATGCATTTCTCAATTACTGGGTATTAGTTTCCATGGCCTATAAACTTAAACAAAATGTCGAGATTCAAGCGGTTAACGATAAATTGATCGTTTTGGATCTAACAGGCAACGCTTACTATGCCCTCAACGAGAGCGCGCGCTTTATGCTTGAAAAGTTGATCAGTGGCTCGTCCAGTGAAGCTGTCATCGAAGCTGCTGCAGCTTATTTCGATGCGCCTAAAGACGTCATTTCCAGCGATCTTTGTCAGCTCATTTGTGATCTCAAAGCTTCAGCGCTCATTGTGGATGCATAAATGAAAGCATTTGCCGATCCGCTTTCAATCTATACCCATTTTGATGCAGAACTTTGGCATGATGTCCGACCTGGTGACCTCATTCATCAGGACGACAATACATCCGACGAAGTTCTGATGCTCAAAAAAGCGGACGGCGCTGTTTTTGAACTGTCTTTTGCTTGCATGTCAGGTGAATTCAACGCCGAGCAGGCTTCATTTGCTTTCGAACACTATGATCCAGCGCATACGCGTTTTCCCGAGTCCTATTGTAAAACGCGTATCTTACTGCCGTTACTACGTATGCTTCGAAGCGGCATTGGACTACACGCAAGTGCAGTGTCGATGGATGGTGAAGCTACGCTGCTCTTGGCACCTTCTGGTGTTGGCAAATCTACGTGCGGCGCTGCGCTCATGGCGTTTGCAGAACATACGCAAATGCTCTCAGATGACACGGTTGTCATCACGCATTACAACGATACTTATTATGTTCTGCCTGCTACGAGCACTTTTGCAATGCGCCATGATCTCATTCCGCGAACAAACGCTTTTGTTGGGACGGCTTATGGCTCAATTCAGCAAAAGTTTTTTTTGTCCGTTAGACCGGAACGCGTCGAAAATAACGCAGTTCCCGTGAAAAGACTCGTTTTTTTGTACCACGGAGCGTCTAGGTTGCAGCCGACTCGTAGCGCTGACGTACTGCCCTATTTTTTTGCTCAACAATTCGTATTATCAAACGCGCCGATCGCTTATAGACGTACTCAGTTTTCTAAATCGACTTCTTTTTTGAGTTCAATACCATGTTTTAAACTTGGTGTTGACTTTTCTTCGGTTGAGGGCATTGAGCGCGCTGTTGACACTTTGATTTAATTAACATGTCGCTGCGCCAAATCGCTTCAAATTGATCGTCATAAAAATATTTTTGTTCTGCACACTCGATCCACGCGTGCATACGCATAAGGTTTCCTTGTGTGCATTTGCCAATGACGATTGTTGAAGGTATCTCGTGGCTAGCTAACCATAGTTGTAGAGCGCAAGCTTGCTCAAAACACGCGATCCAGGGGACGTGATTTGCTAAACGTCGTAGCCACGCTAAGACACACGCGACGTTTGGCTCCGAAGGAGGGGCCATACCTACGAATTTTGCAAGTCTACGTACTGTATACGAAAGCATTTCGGATAAAATAAGTGTCTTTGGCAATCCCAAGAGGCGTTTGGTGGCTGCATACGATAAACATGTAAAACTTAATAAAATTCCTGTTAGGATGGAGTGCTTGAATTTCATAAATTTCAATAAAATTATCTTAAAATTCAATGTGTTAAACTTGTTTTTCTAGTTTTGGTTGGGCAAAAATAGTTTGTTGAACGAATCATGATGATTCACCGTCAAGAGGCGTTGTGCATATTGGCATGAGCTGCGTATGAGGGAGCGTCTTCGTTTGAATTGGCATCATGGGGTTAAGCTAAGAGGGGGTAGCCTCGTATCTTCGAAGCCCTTGGGCGAAGAAGATAGAGGCTCAGGGGGAAACTTCCCCCATCCCAGGTTGCAACAAAAAAGGGCACGCACAATGGCGAGCCCTTGGGAGTAAGCAAGTGAAAATGCTAGGGAATGCGCTGGATTGGGAAGAGGCGCATGCCGCAGCCCACGCCGTAGTAGTTCAGCAAGTCACGGAGAGCTTCAAAGAACGCATTAGACACGATGATATTGCCGTTTTCGGTCGAGCAAATCGGTGCTTGTCGCATAAGGGGATTGTTGATGACGCGGAAATCAAATCCAGCGAGGCGGCGCGCCGAAAAGCCGAATGCACCCCAGGTCGCTTCAGCATAAGTGTTGCATTCTTGTTCGCACTGAATGATTGGCAGGTTGATGCGATAGAACTGGTACATTGACTGACGAAGCACGACGGGCTGGCGTCCCATATACTGCGCTGCAAAGGCGATCGCGGCGTCCATATTGCCTGGATGGCGCGAAACGACGATGCCCGTGTCGACCATGAAGTCTGCGGGCGCTTGGCTTTTGAGCTCCGGAGAGGCGTATGGCATGAGAATGAGCGAGCCTTCGACGGTCGTTCGAAGCGGTTCAAGATCAAGTTGAAACATGCTGTCGAGGCGTTCTGCAATTTCCCAATAGATTGCAAGATCGCCATTCGGAAGGTAGCCAAACAAAAGCGGATAGTTGTGCGCGATATCAATGTCGATTGGCGCATCTGTCATCGGCGTGTTGTAGCCGTTGGTCGACATCGGATAATGCCACTTGCACAGCTCTTCCGAAAAAACAGGAATGTTCATCAAGAGCGACTGTGTCTTGTCCCAAGTCGAAGGAAAGTCGATCGCAAGGTCGTCTCGGAGGCAGGACTGTGTATGAATGCAGTACTGCATGCCTGTTTCCTGCACGTTCAGCAGTAATTCATCAAATTCGCTGATGTGAAGGATTGTCGAATCCATGAAGCTAGAATTAATGTCGTCCGTCGTACTGTCGCGAAGAATATCGTCGTAGGAGCGCGTTCCGACTTGCTTTTTGGCTCGCGAATAAAACGGTGCTACGAGCGGAAATTGTCGGGCATCACTCATCAGGCCTTCGCGTGTCTCGGGAAACAAAAAACCGTGCGGTATAAAACACGAGTCGTAAGGCTGTGCTAATTCAGGTGTCAACGGACGGATATAAGAAGGGAGTTTAATCGGTGAATCGGACATCAGATACTTCCAAAACCGTAAGTGTGAATATATAAAAATGGTGTCGTCTTTCTATTGGTTGGTGATCAAAAGGACCACGCCAAAACCGGCATATTTCTAGTCGATTCACACTTTTTACGCAACTTTTGTGAATAAAAAATGTACTGCGATTTATTTCACGTGTCTTCTTTTCAGTATAGTGTGGTAAAATGCACGCGGTTATTGAACCAAACAGGAATTTGGAGAGACATGAACGATGAAAAAACTAACACCAAACGAAATTACAGCTTATTTAAAGCAA
>JAZRWH010000001.1:0-21975 GCA_045599585.1 Myxococcota bacterium | reverse complement strand
TTGTAGCACTTCCCTTTCGTTTAACGTAAAATGAGCAAATGATCGCATCAAACCTCCGTATGTGTAGTTACGCAAAATCATCATACACCGGATTGATGCGGTCCTTCTTCATTTTTATGCATTTGAAACGATAATCTACCAGTCTCCCCCTGAGCGTCTATCAACGCAGCCTATGACGCATCTTCTCGTCAACTGCGCGCCTCATGATTCGTCATGGCCATCGGCCACGCCTTTCATTTCGCGCTTGTTGCCTCGAATCCGCTGTCTTGGCTGCGTTGATACGCCGCTACCCCCTCGAGCTGATGCGCCTGCTACGCTCACGCCTAAGCTTTCACACGTACGATTTGCTCAAACATATTTGCCCCCATACATTATTTATTTCGCACATTCCTAAAAGTGATTTAAAAGTACTTAGCTCACACTTCGTACAAAAATGAAGTGTAATACCTTACAATTCGCCAAAGAAGTGTTAGAAGGCTGAGCTAGTTTTTAGGAAAGCTTCTTCTTTCCTTTTTGATTTGGTACGTCATTATGAAATTTTTAAATTTTCTCGCAGCTTCTTTGATTTCGTCTCTATGGATTCCTGCTGTTGCTTTCGCAGACTGCAATACGGATGTTGGCTCACTGCGCTGGAATGAGCTTAGTGATCTCATGAACCAAGCCTACCAAGATCAAGACTATAATGCCGCACTTAACTACAGCCTTCAGCTCAAAGATATGTGTAAGTCGGCTCCGACATTGCTCTACATCATCAGCGATATCTATCAACAGAAAGGTGATGATGCAAACAGCGATGAGTATATCCGTCTGGCTCATCACGCCATGGCTCGCTATGAAGTGCCCGAAGAACTCGAAGAACGCATCAATATCCGATACGATGAGGTCATCGCTAAAACACCGATCGCTCTAAAAGTCGTTGAGCTCAACGAACAAATCGATACCCTCAAAAAACAGCTCGATGAAGCCAATAACAGCAATACCTCTGTTGTTTCATCCAACGAAGATCTTGAGTTTGTCCGCAAACTCAAATGGACCGGCACGGGACTCGCAGTTGGTGGCGCCGTCCTCGCCGCAATTGGTGGTACTGTGTACTATTTCGGACATGATGATATAGTTACATCTTATCAAAAATATACTCCGAATGATGGATCTGATGCTGTTGATGCTGTTAAGAAAGTTGATCTGGATAATGGTGGAAAAAAAGAACAAGCTGGTGCCGTCGTACTCGGTATTGGTTCTGCTCTCGCCGTCGCAGGCACTGCACTCGCCATCGTTTCCTTCGTGAAAGAAAAAGACATCGAAGAAAAATCAGCCGTTAGCTTCCAACTTAACGCTGGTTTGACCAACGTTGGCTTCTCGATGACGTTCTAAACTTAAAGGCGCTTAAATTAAAAGTGTGAACTTTTATTCAAATTTTTAACTAATCAGCGCATTAAATTCATACAAAACTTAAAATTCCAGGCAGCCAAGAGCTGTCTGGATTTTTTTGTTTTTGAAAACATCCCTACGCTCAGCGAGAATCGCATTTTCGCAGCGCAGAGGGGGTAGCGGCGTATTTGCAAAGCAAATAGCCGCTCAGGGGGACACTTCCCCCACCACCATTTTAAGCCGCTTAGCAAGCCCCAAACGTGAGATTACTTTTTGCCGCGCTTTAGATTGGCAAACGGATTATTTGAAAACGACTCATGCACGGGCGCAGGCTTTTTATCGCCACGGCCTTTGGTAGCTTTGCCACGATTATCGCGCGACGGGGCTGAGGCATCCGACTTGGCAGCTGCATGCTGCGTACCGAAATCTGCCGTTTTACAAGACAGCGCAATGCGATTGCGAGCGAGGTCAACGTCTGTCACAACAACTTTGACGGATTGGCCAGCCGAAACGACGTCAGCGGGGTTAGAAACAAAATTGTCGCTCAAAGCCGAAATATGAACGAGTCCATCCTGATGCACACCAACATCGACAAAAGCTCCGAAATTCGTCACGTTCGTTACAATGCCGTCCAGCACCATACCGACTTTAAGATCTTCAATCTTCGACACGGCTTCGTTGAATTTAGGCGGTTCAAACTTTGCACGCGGGTCACGGCCAGGTTTGAGAAGCTCCGTCTTAATATCGTTCAACGTCATGAGACCAACTTCGTCCGAAACGTATTTTTGGAGATCAATCTGCGAAACGAGAGCATTGTTACCAATCAGATCTGCAACGCCAACCCCGAGATCTGCAGCGATTTTTTCGACAAGCGCGTAACGCTCGGGATGAACGGCTGATGCATCGAGCGGGTTGCTGCTCGTTCGGACGCGCAAAAAGCCCGCAGCTTGTTCGTAAGTTTTGGGGCCAAGACCAGACACTTTGAGCAACTGAGCGCGCGATACAAAATTACCGTTGTTTTCGCGATGGGTGACGATTTTTTTGGCCATCGTGGGGCCGATGCCTGCGACATATTTGAGAAGTTCGATCGATGCCGTATTCAGATCGACGCCGACGCGGTTGACGCAACTTTCGACAACTTCTTCAAGCTTTCGTTTGAGGAGCGGCTGAAAAACGTCGTGCTGGTACTGGCCTACACCAATCGACTTTGGATCGACTTTTACGAGTTCCGCCAAGGGATCCTGAAGTCGACGTGCAATCGAAATTGCACCGCGAACCGTCAAGTCAAGATCAGGGAACTCTTCACGCGCCAAGTCTGACGCCGAGTAGATACTTGCGCCAGACTCAGAAACCATGACGACATACGGACGCACCGATTCCGGAAGCGTCGAAACGAGTTGACGCGCAAACGACTCTGTTTCGCGTCCAGCCGTTCCATTGCCGATCGCAATCGCACGTGCCGGATACTTGGTCAAAAACTCCAAAAGCGTGTGTTCTGCTTCTGATTCTTTGCCGACCTGAGGATAGATGACTGTGTTATCGAGGAATTTACCTGTCGCATCAACCGCCGCAACTTTGCATCCAGTTCGAATACCAGGATCAATACCAATAACAGCTTCGGCACCAAGCGGTGAAGCCAGCAGAAGATTCTCAACATTTTGTGCAAAGACATCTACGGCTTCACGATCGGCCGTCTGCTTAAGATCGACACGCACGTCGGACTCAATGCTTGAGATCAAAAGGCGCTCAAACGCGTCGCGTGCAGCTTCCGAAAGGATTTCAACAAAAGGCGAATCCGGGTTAAAACCAACGATCCCAAGAATGCGTGAAACTGCAGAATCTTCATTAATTTCAATTTCAGATCGAAGATAGCCCTCTTTTTCACCGCGTCTGATCGCTAAAAAGCGATGTCCGCGTGCTTCCGTAACAGGTTCACGATAGTCGTAATACTGTTCAAATTTAGAGCGTTCGTCCTTTTTTTCATCGACGACGTGCGACACAATTTCGCCAGTTGTCATCATATATTCGCGAAGGAACTCACGTACTTTTGCATTCTCAGAAATTGATTCAGCGACGATATCGCTAGCGCCGTCAAGCGCATCTTGTGCGGTTTCTACGCCAGCTTCGACGTTAATCCAACGCGCAGCGACTTTTTGAGGATCGCCCTCGAGCGGCTGCGACAAGATGAGCGTTGCGAGGGGCTCAAGGCCTTTTTCCCGCGCAATCGTCGCACGCGTACGGCGCTTGGGTTTATACGGCAAATAGAGATCTTCAAGTGCCGACTTGGTAATGGCCGATTCGATCTGTTTTTTGAGCTCTGGCGTCAGTTTGCCCTGCTCGTCGATGGCAGACAAGATCACTTCACGTCTGTCCGAAAGTTCTACGAGATAAGTATTACGTTCTTCAATGTCACGGATCTGGACTTCATCCAAACCACCTGTACGTTCTTTACGATAACGCGCAATAAAAGGCGTCGTCGCACCACCAGCAAGCAATTCTAAAACAGCAGCCGTTTGAGAAGGCTGAAGGTTCATTTCGGCGGCAATTTGCTGACTAAATGACTTTGAGGTATCTGCCATGATTCAGTCGTCCTTTTTAATCAATATTATGGAGTATGAAAAACGTACAAAACCGCCTCACGGCGGTTTTGCACATAACGTTAAACGTTAATTCTTATTCGCCCAAGCGGCTTCGACGCGTACGACGAACACGGCGCGAAGGCTGGTCGTCTACTTCGACAGGAGCTACGGCTTCGACTGCTTCAACAGGAGCAACCGCTTCGACAGGGGCACTTGTGTTGATTTCAACAGCTGCCGTCTGAACTTCTTCGCTCACAACAGCAGGTTTTCGAGCATTTGTACGACGAACGCGACGCGTTTCGCGATGCGGTTCAGCTTTGGCTTCGGTTTTCGCTTCAACAGAAGCAGCCGGAACTTCGATTTTCGCTTCGACTTTAGTTACAGCAGGCGCATCAGTCTTAACCTCAACAGCTTCGACCTCAACTTTGCCCGTCATAGGTGCTCTGCGATTATTTGAACGACGCGTACGACGCGAAGAATGCGCGTTTTCTTCATCATCCAATTTTAGCGCGCCAAGCGTAATGTCGGCTTCGACGATGGGGGCTGCCTCAACGACCGGAGTTGCCTCAACGACCGGAGCAGATTCAGCTTCAGCAGCTGCATTGCGATTACGGCCGCGACCTCCGCGATGTCCGCGATGTGTACGACGTTCACCGCGACCATCGTTACTCGCTTCGACATGTTCTTCTGCTTTAGGCGCTTCGTTGGCTTCGGCAACCGCTTCGATGATCTCATCAGCCTTTTCAACAGGGCTTTCGACAACTTCGACGATTTCACCGACGACCTGACTTTCACCGATACGCGTACGGCGCGTACGACGCGTACGACGACTATCACGCGTTTCAACTTCGTCCTCGGCATTGCTGCTGGCCATTTCTTCGATCTTAGCCATTGCGTTGAACGAAAGTTCATCAAACATATTGCTGACTTCCATGGCAATTGCATCGATTTCTTCAGCCTGAATAGCCGGTTGTTCGGCCTGAACTTCAGATTGCTGTTCGACAACATTTTCGCGAATACGACGTGTATGACGCGGACGACGCGACGAACGATGTTCAATCATCTCACCGTCCACACCTGTTTGAGCCGAGGCAGGAGTATCTGCAGCCACTTCAACGACAGGCGCTTCGACTTTTGCTTCAACGACTGGCGCATCGAGCTTCACTTCAATAGCCTCAGCGTCGACGCTGTTTTCTGCTTCAACTCTGGCGTCACGACGACGATCGCGTCGATCACGGCGCGAGCGGCGTGAAGCGCGTTCGCTGGATGCATCCGACGAATTTTCAACCGCAGGAAGCTCCTGCGTAATGGCTTGAGCAGAAACAGCCTCTTCACTCACTTCACCGATCAACGTCATCGAAGCGACTTCCGTTTCGGCTTCAATCACTTCGTTTTGGTCGCGGAAGAGGGGAGCCGGAGCCGGTTCTGTCATAGAACGGCGCGTGTGATGGCGACGACGTGAGCGCATGGAACCACTGTCTTCAGCCGATGCAACAACTTCTTCAACTTGAGCAGGTGCAGCTTGAACGGAAACAATCGGTTCGGCAACGATCACCGTATTCGGCGTGTCAGCCGTCGCAAGTTCTTCTTCGGAGCTGATGACGTTGCGACGCGAATGACGACGACGCGATCTCGAAGAATTCTCAAGCGAAGTCGTATCAAACGTTGCTGGTGCAGCTTCTACCGCATCGACCACAACATCTTCTGTTTTCGATTCGGCTTTATGCTCTACTTTGTTTTCGGCTTTAACGTCAGATTTATGATCAGATTTCACTTCGACGTTGGCTGCAGCATCGGCTTCTCCGAACACTTCAGCGAGTTTACGATCGATAGCAGCACTAATATCGCGAAGTGCTTTTTTGGAAGCACCATCGGTATATTTATGAAGCACGATGTCACGTTCTGCGGCGAGCGCAACACCGAGAGCATCCGAAGGGGCAGGCTCCGTACCGCTGAACAAAGCTTCGAGGCGAGCACGTGCGTGGCGCGAACTTGTCTGCGCAACGAGCGCTGCACAACGCGAACTCATAATGTCTTCGGGTTGATCTAACGTAAAGCCAAGCCACTTTTCAACACGATCGACGTTGGCAATCAAAAGCTTGCGCGTTATGTCGCCCTGAAGACCATCCAATACGCTGACCGCACGAATCGTATCGAGTGCAAACAAACAGGCATCCATCTTGATACCGCCATTTTCGCGATGTTGACGTTTGCGACCACGAACATTCATACGACGACGCGGTTCGACATCACGATCTTCAAGATGACCTTTTACGCTGCGAATAAGGCTCAACAAAATCGCAACACCCGTACGTTTTTGAGCACCACTATCGTCAGCAACGACAGGCGCAACAGCTTCGACTGCTGCCTGGGGCGTTGCAGGCGTAGCTTCGCACGCACATTGACCACGATGCGCACGACGTGAGGCGCGACGTTTACGCGCTTCATCGCTCGAAAACTCTTCGTAGTCATTCGGACGATACGTGTCATCAATCGACGTATCTTGTGCATTGTAAGCTTCCGTCGCCTCGACGAGGGACGATGCATCCACCGCACCACTGCTGGCCTGAATCACATGAGACGGATGCAATGCTGCAACTTCATCTTTAGACAGCCACTGAATCGACTCCTCACCACGAGACATATCGCGTACACTCAGAATCTCAATGTGAAGATGGTAATCTTCCTCAAGCTGAACGAGATCATGTCGACGCTCATTTTGAACTGTCTGCGCATTTTCTGGACTCAGCTTGATGACGGCACCGCCAATGGTACCTTGAACCGCACGCGATTCAATCTCACGAATCAAATTCAAACCAAGCGCTTCAACCGTAGGAATAAAACCACGACCGCCACACGTCGGACATTCAAGATGCGTACGCATCGAAAGCGCCTGGCTGATGCGCTGACGATTAATCTCAAGCAAACCGTTTGCACTGATGCGTTCAACTTTGTTGCGCGCCTTATCACGTGCCATCGATTCACGCATCACGCGCTCTACATCACGCTGATACTTGCTCGATTTCATATCGATAAAGTCGATGACGATCAGACCGCCAATGTCGCGCATTCTCAACTGACGACCAATCTCACGCGCCGCTTCGAGGTTCGTGTGGTACGCCGTCAAATCCTGACTGTCGCGCTTCGTAGAACGAGAAGAGTTAACGTCAATCGCCGTCAAAGCTTCGGTCGGATCGATCACGATAAATCCACCGCTCGGAAGCGTAATCGTGCGCGCATAAATCTGGCTAATCTGGCGTTCAATGCCGTATTTCGAAAACAACGGCATTCTGTCTTCGTAATGACGAATGCGCTGCTCACCACCATCAACCGTCGCTTTGACGTACGCAAGCGCTCGCTCGTAGCACGATTTGTCGTCAATGATGACTTCGTTGATCGAAGAATCAAAGTAGTCGCGCATGGCAGAAACAACAATGTCTTGGTCGTTATACAAAAGCGTCGGGGCCGTGCACTTTGCATATTCCGCTTCGATCTTGTGCCACAATTGAATCAATACCTTGGCATCGCGAAGCAAAATCGCACGCGACTGATCCATTGCATTCGTTCGAACAATGCAGCCATAACCATCAGGCAAATCAAGACTACGCGCTTTTTGAGTCAGATCGGCTCGCGCATCTTCATCAACTTTGCGCGATACACCACTTTTCGCATCTTTCGGACGAAGAACAAGATACCGTCCCGCAAGACTGATGTTCGTCGTAACCTGCGCACCTTTTAAGCTCGTCGCATCTTTGATGACCTGAACAATTAAAGGTTGACCAACGACCAATACATCGCTGATTCGCTGCGCGTCTTTTACGGGCTTGTGATACACGCTCTCTACAACGTCATTAAACGCCAAAAAGCCATTCTTCACATCGCCGAAATCGACAAACGCTGCGTTCAAAGAAGGTGCAATGTTCGATACGACACCACGGTAAATGTTGTTCCTAAGCAGTCCACTGCGTTTCGTTTCAATTTCGAAATCTTCAAGGGTCTGATTGTCGACAATCGCAACGCGCAGTTCTTCCTCACGTCGCCCATTAATAAGGATCTTACGAGTCACAGGAAGCTCCATATTCAATTTTGGTTAAATGTTTGCTGAAATGCGTTCTATCCTTCCGGTCGAGAGCCTGGCTCACCGCCATACTGGCTGCCTCAAATCCGCAGAACGCGAAAAATTCATTCTGTTCTGCACTATATCACACCTACATTCAGACGGCATTATTTTTGAGGTACTTCTTGTGCGTTCTCGTTATTTCTCCCCTTTTCTGCATTAAAATCGTACCTATTATGGTTTATTGGATGCCGGATTGGCCTCAATGACCACGCCCCTTATATTGCTCGCTTCCTATGGCTCGCTTCGCATCTATATATTGTACGCAACATTAATACAGCTAACCGCTGCCCTCGCCCTCGCGCCTCTACCTTGATTCAAAGGAGTTCTCTATGTCCGATAACGACAAAATCTCTATCCTCGAAAAAATACTCGCTGACAACGACTCCATTCGCAAAGTCGTCGCAAAAGCCAAAGCTTCGGCCGCAAGCTTCAAAGACCCAAAAATGCGCGAACGCGCAGCCGTACGCTCGATCATCACACACTACGCAAACCGCTGCGCGATCACTGGCGGCGCCACAGCATTGCCCTCCCTCATTCCCTTCATCGGCACCATCTACTCTATCTTCGGGGCCGCTAGCGCAGACGCCATCGCCGCCCTCAAATTCGAAGTCGAAATGGCACTCGCTCTCACCGACTACATGGGCTACGATATCGATGACCCCAAAGAACGAAAAATCGCGATCGTACTCGCGTGCGCCGCGCTCGAAGACGCTTTCGACGCCGATAAACCTATGACCCTTTTCCAAGTCATGCAATCTGCAGCCTCCGAATACTCCACGCGCGAATTCACCAAATCCCTAGCCAAACTCATCACACGCGCCATATTCGCCATCGCTTCTAAAAAATGGACGCGCTTCTTCCCAATCGTTGGCATCGCTATTGGCGGTGGTATGAATATGATTATGTCCATGCACACCGGCCGTGGATGCTACAATGCCATCCGCAGACGCAAACGAAACGAATCCAAATAAAAAACATGACGCACGCCTGGCGCGTGTTTGCTCCGTCGCATGCTCTCCCGTGACGTCGTTTTTTATCCTCTTGTGTGGCTTCGCCTATTGCCTACGGCAATACGGCTTCGCAGCCGGCCTATGCGCTAAACGCATACGGCCGGCTTTTTTTTGTGAATCCACCATTGCACGCGTGAAAACTCACTTCCACATCATGTGATCATCCCTTCGCACGCGTGAAAACGCACTTCCACAATTTGTGATAACCCCAAAACACGCGTGAAAACGCACTTCCACAATTTGTGATAACCCCAAAACACGAATGAAAACGCACTTCCACAATTTGTGATTATCCCTTCGCACGCGTGAAAAGGCCTTTCACAATTTGTGATCATCCCTTCGCACGCGTGAAAACTTACTTTCACAATTTGTGATCATCCCTTCGCACACGTGAAACGTTCATCCACTGCATGTACCAGCTCAAAACAGTCGTGCAATGACCATTCACACGTTGTGGTCTACGCTTCGCGCGCGTGAAAAAGCCTTTCACTCTTTGTGATCATCCCTTCGCGCGCGTGAAAAAGCCTTTCACATTTTGTGGTCAACACATTACACGCATGAAAACTTACTTTCTCACTTTGTGGTCAACAGTTCGCACGCATGAAAACATACTTCCACAATTTGTGGTCATCCCTTCGCACGCGTGAAAGCATACTTTCACACTTTGTGATCATCCCTTCGCGCGTGCGACGACCGACCACAAAATAAAAAAGCCGTGCTGTATTCGCCGCAGGCGAATAGGCACGGCAGCGCAGCCGTATTCGCCGTGGGCGAATACGGCTGCGTCCCAACACAACATCATGGCATGCGATGCCGAGCGCCACCAAGGCACATCAGCGTCCACTAAAATGAATCGTCATGCCACGACACCGACAATCCGAGTGTCATGTAGTCATCTTTGGTAAAAACGAGGTGGTAGGTAAAGTGTAAGCCTAGCCCAACGTGACGAATACCCCGGTACTCGACCTGTGCATCGAAATCGATAGCCCAACCGTTGTAACCTTCGTTCCAGGTCACTTTGTCTGATTCGGTCATGAGCTCCGAAAAATGGATACCTATGGCAGGCACCCATTCGATGATGTCGAGCGCATACATAGCGCCAATGCGAACGTTATAGAGTCCAAAGGTTCCAATCTTGGAATTGTTAGCGGCATAAAACCCAGCTGCGGCATGAAACGCTAAGCCATCGAGGACTTCGTAGCCAAAATAGAATTCTGCACCACCACCATAGATACTCGGCGAAGGCGCGATAATCGCTTTTGCAATAAAACCTGCTTCGCAGTCGCCTTCGAAGGCATAGGCAGATTGGGGCGCCACAAACGCGGATAAAGCCCACAAGAATAATGCGGCGAATAAATGTGTGAGACGTTTCATAGCTGTCTGTCGAGAAGTTCAATGATGTAGTTAGCCATACCGAGATCTTCACGTTCAATTTTGATGAGGTTCACGGGAAGACTTTTAATGTCGATCATACGCGTAAAATCTGGCGAAACGAGCGCTTGAACAGTTGCAGGGCCTTCGGACGGAATATCGATCATAACATATCCCCCTCGCGGGTTATCTTGGTTCGAAAAAGTCCGTGGATTAGCTCCGAGCGCCGGCATAAAAATCGTGCGCAATTCACCGAGATGACCTGGATAAAAAACGTGATGATGTCCCGAGATGTAGAACGTCACGCCTTCGTCCTTAAGAATTTGAATGAGACGCGGTGAGCCTGCGACTTCCCAATACTGCGCATAACGAACAGGTTCGAGCGGCATGTGTCCCAAAACGATGCTCGCTCGCACGTCTTTGTGTGCGCGAAGCGTACTTTCTAGCCAATCGAGCTGCGATTCACCCATGGCAAAGGGGCGCGTCGCATCGAGCGCAACGATGAGTATGTCGCGAATGATCACGGCATAGTGAAACGGAAAGTCGCTTCCAGGCAGAAGTTCAGCTTTGGGCAAGCGCGAAGCCCAGGCTTTGCGGCACTCGACGCGCTCATTTTCGAACCCCTCGTAGGCCGAACAATCGTGGTTGCCAGGCGCCCAAATAAATTCGATATCGTTGTCAAAAAAGACGTCGCCGATATTAAAATGAAATGCCCGCCACATCGCCGCATAATCGAGCCCAGGTTTTTGTCCGGCAATCAGGTCGCCAGGGCTGAGCACGATGTTAGCTTTGCGGCGAATGATGTCTTGGACAGCAGTGTTGACCGTCGGTAAATACGTCGTCGACCCATAACTATTGTTCACATCCGAAATCACAGCGATGCGAATGACATCGGGCGCGGGCGGAAGATCAGGAGCTGGCGGATAGTAGGGTTCATCAGGAGCTGGCGCAGGCTCTGCCTCAAGCACAGGCACAGGCGTCGGCTGTTCTACCGCAACCGATGTCTCGGGCTGGCTCCCCTCGTCCTGTTTTTTGCTTTGGCAACTCGCTAAACTCATCATCAACCATACCGCCAGCAGGCTGCGCATTCCAAAACGCATTGTGTCGTCCTTGTTGTATGCGACGTGCTCACGCCCGTCGTTTGAGACTTCGCCTCTGTTTGAGGCAGCTTTGTTTCTGTGCGACGCTTCGCCTATTCGCCTTAGGCGAATACGGCTTCGCAGCTTCGCCTATTCGCCAAAGGCGAATACGGCTTCGCTTTAATCCACTGCGGGATTTTCAAAATCACGAAGGCGACGCTGCCACTTAAGAAGCTGTTCTTGCTTATCTTTGCCATCGTAGTAGCGGATCATGCCTAAAAGCGCGCGTTCGTTGTCACCTATAAGCTCAATCGACTTAAGCAAATGCTGTTTTGCAAGCGAATTGCCGGTCGACGGCTGATACATTTCAGCTGCTGCTAGGTGGGCCGCTGCTAAAACCTGACGCGATACACCGCGTGACTCAAGTTTGGGAATGAGCGACTCAAAAGCATGATGCCCGTCGTATCGACGTTTGCGCGAAACAAAAACCTGTTCGAGCTCGTAGATTGTCTCTTCGTTTTGTGTCGTCGGATCGTACAAAATGGCGTCTGTGAACGAATGCACGCTGTCACGTACGGCTCCCGAGGCGAGTTTGACGCGCGCAAGTCGAAGGTGATAGCCGGGCACGCTGAGAGCACCCGTACCATTGCGATTCAAATCGCTTTGGGGGGCACGTGAAGCGTTTTTGGCAAACCATGCCGTTTTGGTAATGCGTTTGACTTTGCGTGAAGCAAGCTCCGAACTGCAACGATCAGCGTTGTAGGCGTGCATGGCGTGAAGAATCTCACAACGAGCAGACTCTAGCTCTGGATCGCTAAAAGGCATCCACAAAAGTGCGTAGGCCATCGGATTGACGGGCAAACCGGCTCTAACTAAATACAAGTTCGACATGACGATCGAAACGCCACCGCCTTCACCGTGAAGGGCGCGCACTTCGTAATTGCCCGCGGCGTCTTTGGCCGAACCCGTTCGATACAGAAGCTCCGACTGAAGCATGAGGGGTTCCCACGCATCGGGGTAGCGGCCGCGGATCGAGCGAAGCGCTGCAAGACTTCGCACATAATCCCCCGCAACAGCTTCGTTCCACGCATTGTCGAGCGCCGCCAGATAAGCTTTGTCGTTTGCCAAATTCGCCGAAGGACGTTTAGCGGCAAAGCGCGTAAAGTAAGAAGCCCACGTCGTTGAACTGCTCAGATCGTCTGTGTCGATGAGGCGTGCCGCTTCAAACGGGCTGATGTCAGCGGGAATATTGTTGCTAAGCGCATTGAGCGCACTCAGATCATCTGAATCAAATGCGTGTTGCAAAATAGCGTGCTGCAGACGAATGCGGATCGGGTGTTCGGACGAAACGTTAAACTGCTTAAACCAGGCTGCCGCTTCACGAATATTGCCCGCAAGCAAGGCCCCTTCGACGAGCGCTTCAATGCGGTACACGTCGAGTTCGGGGGTAGTCTGAAGATTCGCAAGATACGAACGCCATGCCTCCGAAAGCGGAATACCGAGTTTTGCGCTTCGAAGTGCAGCGGCAATGCCACACATATCTTGTGCAGCAGGCGTCAGAGCATCAAAAGCCCAACCAGGCGTTCCACCAATATTTCCGTGAGACAAGAGTGAACGTGTGCACTGTGAAACAAGCGGCTCGGACGTTGAAAAAGCAATTTTTTCGTACGTCGAAATGACTTCGGGGTGTTCAGACTGGAAGGCCAAAAGCGCAAGCCGCGTCAACGCGAAGCCAGCGAGTGGTGAATTCTGCAAATAAGCATAACGGCGTGCTGCTGTCGGCAGTTCGTGTTCAGCTTCGGCGAGCAGTGCCTCCGAAAAACGTTTAAAGTACTCAGCGCCGCGCCACGTACTGCGGCTAGTATCTTCAAACAGAATGCGCGCTTCACGTGCTTTATCATGACTCGTCAACCAAAGGATCTTGGCGGCAGTCTGTGCCGCCGTTTCGACGGGCATGGATTCATCAAACGTGTAGTCTTCGGAGCTCTTAAAATAAAGAGCATGCCAAACGTCAAAGAAAGACCGAAAAGCATCTGCAAACGGTTTGACAGTCAAATCGGCGCGTTCAGCAGTCACGCCAGCAGGATCAGCTTCACCCGCTTCTGAAGCCTGAATAAAGGTATCCCCTAATCCGCGCAAAGCTTGACGAGCCAACTCCGGTTCACTGGATTTCCACGTGATAAAAACGAATACGCTGATGACGCAAATCGCGACGCATACGGCGAGTTGTGCAGCCGAAATGGAAAAACGTTTGGGCTCTGGGTCTGCAGGTGTAACGCTTGGCGTATCCGTATCGAGGCTTCGCGTCATCTCAGCCACGCGTTCGAAGGGATCCATCGTCGACGAGCTAAAAGAAAAGCGCGGACGTGAAGGATTTGCAGCGAGAAACTCAGCGCGTTCTTCTTCAAAAGTGCGGTAAGGCGTAAGTTCCGTCGGAGATTTGTAGCCAGCCGAACCGAGTGAATCTGTGACAATATTGTCAAAGTCATAGATCACGCGCTGCGTACCATCATCAATAAAACTCGTGTTGGTTTTGCGTTCTTCCGCATCGAGGGCTTTTAAGCGATCAAATCGTCGTACTGCAGCAACAGCAGGCGATGCAGCTGCGGGCATCTCATTTTCGGAATCATGGCGATGGCGGGAGATTGAGCTAAGCGCAACCTGAGACAAATAGTCCGTATCGACGAGTAGATCGTCTGCCTTACTGCTTTCGAAAGCGAGGTTTTCGGGTTCACGCGTCGGCACGTGGGGCGCCGGAGCCGATTTTGGTGTAACCGCGAGATTGAGCTGCGGCATTTCGCGCAGATCACTGAGTTCGCTAATCGACGGCATCGTTGCCAAACGGGCATTGCATTCGGAGGACGGAACTTCGTCGAGCGGAATGCGCATCCCGTCGAACTCCATCGAAGTGACGGCAGGCGGCTCAAGTCCACGCGGCACTTCGGGTACACCAGACTGCAAAGCCATCATTAAGCTTTGATCAGCATGTGTGAGCGGATCGATCGGATTGACGAACTGACTGTTTCGTGTGACAGCAACATAACCAGACGACGCAGCTTCATCTCGCGCAACGCGTCTGAAGTTTTGCGACGATCTAGGTGTAGGCTCTGAAGCAGTGTATCGACGCGCTGTATTAAGCTGTTTTAGAGCTTCCTGAGCATCAGCGGGCGACGGCTGAACATAAACTGGAGAAGCGGGGACCTCGGCTTCAAACTGACGCATCGGCTTAGAAGAACTACCGTACGAAGCATGCGTCATTTTCATTTGATCGACGCAGTAATTCTTAAAGCTAACCTGAAGATGACGCACGACGTCTTCTTTTCCGCAAGCGTACAGCGCACGCGCGAGGCGTTCGCCAAAAGCCGGGTAACGCGCCTGAAGACGGCTCAATTCTTCTTCGAAGCCGGGAACGAAATTCCTAGCCAAAAATTCTATGGGCGACGGCTCATCATCCATACATTCAGGATGGTATCTCAATGCGTTGACGACGGTAATAATGGCACGGCCTTTTTCGCCTTGTGCTGCACATCGTTCTGCAATGGATAAATATGATAATGCCCGTCTCGACATTCCGTGTCCTTTCATAACCTAACGCCGCTGCCGTTCCTTGGCAGCATAGGTATTCTATCACACCCCGTACAACGCGCAAAGTTTTGGGTGGTTGATATTCTATTGTTACGCGCGATAGGGCCGACGGCAAAAGGGGGGTGCGGCGTATTTGCGAAGCGAATAGCCGCTTCGGGGGAGACATCCCCCGCACTGCCCACCGCCTCAAAAACAAAAAAAGCCCGACGAGGCGGGCTTTAGACGGATTTAAGATCAATCGCAGGCGTTGGATAGCGATACGGCGCTAGGAGAGATGTTTTTTTACTTTTTTGGCTTTTTCGATCCAATCTTTGACGACGGTCATATCGGGCTGTACGCCAGTAATGGCATGCTGTCGATTGGCCACAAGCAGGGCATCGAGGAGAGCCGAAGCGTCAGCCGCAGCGAGTCCACTGGCGCTTTTAACGCCCGCGAGTATGAGGAGTTCAGCAGCTTTAGGGCCGACGCCGACGATTTGCATGAGCTCAAGTTTATGTGCAAGTGCATCGGTATCTTTAGCAGAGACGCCATATTTTTGTGCAAAAGCTTTGCGGTCACTGGCCGTGAGCATGCGAGCGAGAAGATCTTCGGTGGTTTCCAAGCCATCGGCAATGAGCTTTGCCTGAACAGCATCAGGCAGAAGTTTGACATCGGCAATATCATAATGGCTGGCAAAGGCGTTTGCAGAAACGAATAGGAAAGATGCTGCGAGGGCTATAGAAAGGATGTACTTCATGAGGGAACTCCTAATTATCTGTATCGTCGTGAAGACCTTAAATCGTTTTTTGTGTACGCGCGTGCAACAGATATGTCTGCAGCGAGCGGCGGCAAAAACTAAAAACGCCAAAATCGGGCCACACTCGATTGTTTATAGCAAATTTTTTCGCACAAATAAAAGCTTGTGTATTCTTTTGTGATGTCCGTTTATGAAAAAAGCGCCACAAATCGTTTTATTACCTAGAAAACGTCATTTTTAACGACAGATTAAAGGCGAATTTTATTCAAAGCCACAAGCAAGTTTTGACAATTATCGCAACGAAGTGGCGATGAAAGGAACAGCAAGAAGTGTTTCCCGAAGGTATCTTTTGTATCTTGAACTGGTGAAGCAATCGCGTTCGGAGTGTGTCGCTGAACAGGAACGGTAGGAACGTACCACTAACGCCTCACTTCAACGTGCAAAAGACGAGTTACACGAAAAGAGATGTCAACCCTAAAAATTAAGATAAGTGAAAAAATGGTGTATAATAGGATGGAGTATTATTGATCTTCGCTTTTTTGAGCAATCAAAAAAAGTCGAAGGGTATCGCGCTATGCGTCGGAGGAAATATGACGACGACTTTGTCGAAAACGTTTCGTTTTGAAGCCGCACACAGGCTTCCCAAAGTGCCAGCGGGCCACAAATGTGGCCGACTTCACGGCCACAGTTATCAGGTAGATGTCATTGTTGAAGGAGAAGTGAATCCGGATACAGGCATGGTCATAGACTTTGCCGAGATTACAGACGCCTGGGCGCCTTTGCATGCCGTTCTCGATCACTACTATCTTAATGAAATAGAAGGTCTGGACAATCCGACGTCGGAAGTCCTGTCCAAATGGATTTATAAGCGCCTCAAACCGGGTTTGCCGGTATTAAAGGCAATCTATGTACACGAGACATGTACCTCAAGCGTACGATACGAGGAAGAATAGACAATGCGAGATGTAGCAGGACTTATTTTAGCAGGCGGCCGTGGATCGAGAATGCATTCGGAGCAAAGCAAAGCGCTTCATCGTGTTGCAGACCGCGCGATTCTTGATTGGCTTCTCGATGCATGTCAACTCGCTGGCATGGAGCAGGTCGTCGTCGTTATTAACCCAGCCGCCGATGATATCAAACAGCATCTTGCGAATGATCATCACGCTCTAGACGTTCACATTGCGGTTCAAAACGAACCTCGCGGTACAGGCGATGCCGTCAAAGCCGCTCTCGACAAACTTGGAACGCTTGGTGCGCGCTACATCATGATTCTGCTCGGCGATCTCCCCAATATTCAGGCCGCGACGCTCAAAAAGATGATGCAAAAACGCGATCTTAAAACGATGCGTTGTCTGACTGTCGTTCGCGATGATCCTTCGGCCTATGGTCGCATTATTCGCGATGGTGAAGACAAAATTGTGCGTATTGCTGAATTTAAAGATTGTACGCCCGAAGAAGCTGCAATTCACGAAGTGAACGTCGGAATTTATTGCGTACCGCTAGAGTATCTTAATTCTGCCATTCCTCGCATTGAAAACCACAATGCGGCAGGTGAATATTACCTAACGGACATCATCGAAATGGCAAACGCCGATGGTATACACGTGGCGCCGATCATCGCAACTGATCCGGGTGAAGTGCTGGGCGTGAATACCCAAGAAGAACTCGACTTAGTCGAAACCTGGCGCCGTAAACGCAATCTGTAGTTCGACAGCGCATTTTATTTTCATTACAAACCATAACGGTGTGCCCGCTATAGTTAAACGGCGAGCTCACCGTTTTATGTGTAAAATCAAGTCACGGCTTTTGAGCCGTGCAGCGGCAAAAAGGCCAGCATCATGGAAGATTTGATTGGCGTCTTTGACAGCGGCGTAGGCGGATTAACCGTTCTGAATGCGATACAAAAAGCGCTTCCGCACGAGTCGTTTGTCTATTTAGGTGACACCGCACGCGTTCCGTACGGCAACCGCACACCGCAGACGATTGTGCGCTATGCGTTAGAATGCGCACAAGTCCTCGTAGATCGAGGCGTGAAAGCGATCGTCGTAGCCTGCAACACGGCAAGCGCCTATGCATTAGATGTTCTTCAGTGTGAATTGAAGATTCCCGTTTTTGGCGTCATCGATCCGGTGTCCAAAGAAGCCGCTCAAACGACGCAAAATAAGGCCATTGGGCTCATTGGTACGCGTGCGACAGTCGCAAGCCGCGCATACGAACGCGCCATCCGTATCATCGATCCAGAAATCCGCGTTACAAGCGTCGCTTGTCCGCTGTTTGCCAGTTTGGCAGAAGATGCTTGGGCTGAACATCAAGTCACATACGAAATTGCCCTGGAATATCTCAAAGCCTTTAAGGACGTTGAAAAAACGCCCGATACCCTCATTTTGGGCTGCACCCACTACCCTATTCTCAAAAAAGCCATTCGACGTGCACTCACAACTCTGGAACTCGATATGAAACTTTGTGATTGTGCCGATGCAACCGCCAACGCTCTTGCGCGTCAGCTAGCACGCCGAAATCTTCTTTCAACTTCAGCGCAAAACGGTAAAGCTGAATTTCTCGTGACCGATGCTCCAGCACCATTTGCGGCTGTGGGCGCCAGTTTTATGACGCACGCACCAACGGGTGTGAAGCATATCGACATCGTATAACACATCGTATTGATTTAATTTTTGTGTTTTATTTCACTAACTTTGATGGCAGTGAAATTTTATACAAACCTCACGAGGGGGTAGCGGCGTATCCTCAAAGCCCACGGCTTTGAGGATAGACGCTCAGGGGGACACCTCCCCCCACGACTCAAGCCACATCCATCTGCATTGGAATAACGCACTTTTTATGAACCACTTTGGGCTCAAAAAAATCATCCGACTTTCGCTGGTGCTAGCCGTTTTGTCGCTCACAGGCTGCGGCTGTATGCAGCCGTCTGCAATGGACAATCATAACGAGCCACTTTTAAATGAACAAGGCGACACAAAAGCACTCGACGTCGGCGCCGTTTTTTCGGTCTATGAAGATGCACTTAATGCAAAAAATATGTTTAGAAGTGCATTTTATGCAGGTGAATACGCATGGATTGATCGGGACGCGCTTCACAATGCCCCAGAATCACTCGTTCGTTTGTTTTACAACACGGTCACTTCGCATGACGATGCGTTGAGTCTCAAACTGGCAATCACGCTGTTTGAAATGAGCCGTTTGCCCGAAAACCAAGCGCTTAACGCAACCGATCAAACCGTGCACGATGATTCTTTTCGAGAACGCTATGCTAACGCCGCCGAAAAGATCCTCAAACGCCTTAAAAGCAAGACGGGGCCTAATGAACTCAGCCAAATTTTGCCCGATGTGCTTGAGTATTACCTCGGATCTATCGCCCTCAAGCGCGCCGAAGCCCAAAAGGACAGCGACAGTCAAAAAGATGCACTCGAAGCTTATAGCGCTTTTACGCGCGCCAAGCTGAATCGAAATTCAAGTTTTTATCATTTAGCTGCAGAAGGTGCGTTAAAGGCTTGTATTTTGGCTGATGCATCGTGTCAGGCCGAGGACGCAATTCGCACATTCATGGCGACATACCCCGATTATCCTGGCATGCCATCGCTCCGACTCGCGTACGCCAAGCTTCTACTCAAACATAACAAGCTCGAACAAGCTCAAACCACGCTCGATGCCCTCGTTTTTGATTATCCGTGGACTGAGGCAGCAACCGAAGCGATGGCGATCATGCAGTCCAAAGCCTGGGTTCCTAGCGAACGCAATTACAATGACACGCTCGCACACGTCGATTTTTTGCGCAAAAAACGCTTTTGGAAATTGGCCGAAAAAGCAGCTGCAGAAGCCCTCGAAAAGTATCCCGAAGACGTTCAGCTTCTCTTGCAAGATGCACGCATCCAATACGAACAAAGCTACCACGAAGTTGCCTTTAAAAAATTCGAACATTTGCTCGAAGTTCTAAACGGCGAAAAAAAAGACGGCATTCGTCCCGTCGGTGTCATCGCCTACATGTATCGCGCGGCAGGCTATATGGGCGACTGCAAAACAGCACTCGAACTTCACGAAAAAACCGTCTTACAACTTGGACGCAAAGACCGCCAAAAAGCTACACTCGACTATGCCCTCACTTGCGGCGCATTCGATGTCATGTGGGAAAACGCACTCGCGCTCAAAGACACACTCACGCCCTACGATTTCGGTTTTTATGCCTATCTAGCCCACGAATACGAAACAGCTCGCGAAAAGCTGAGTGAAGCAGCCGAGTCACTTACGGGCTCGTACAAACGACGTGCTAACTACTTTTATGCCATGGCAACGCTCAAATCTGCCCAAGCAAAGGCCGAAGCGGAACAAAAGTCCAAAGAAGCAGCCGAACAGGCTTCACCAGCCGTCGAAGTTGCCCATCTAGCGTCCACGTCTGCCGAGACAATTACGATCCGCAATAACGATAAGCAGGCTAAAAAGAAGAAATCCTCAAACTCCAAAAAGACGAAAACAAAGCTTCCCATACGCCCGCCGCAACCCGAAGCTACGATCGAACTGGCCCAAAAATCGTTCCGACAGATTATTTCCGAAGACAGCACCGACTACTACGCTATCCTCGCTAACAGCCGCCTCATGGAGCTCAATGGCTCACCATCACGCGACGATTCACCGCTTTACATGCCTCACGCAGGCAGCCCAATGCCAGAGCACGAAACAGATAGTGCCATACGAAGCATTCAAGCGACTTACGCCTACGATGAGCAGTCACGAATCGCCGGCGGCAATGTTGAAGCTTGGCTTCATACAAATGTCGAAAAGTACGCTGAAATCTGGCCAGAGTTGCGCCGCATCGAGGCACTACACCGTGCAGGCCTTTGGCGCGAACGCAATGAAGAATTTCGCCCGATCATTATCGAAGGCACGGGTATCGCAAAAATGTCTTCGCGCCCTGTCGCCAAAAATTTGTGGCACAGCACGCTCGCTGTTGACGGCCATCTCGTCGATAATCGGCGAAAAGACACAGGGGTTTGGGGCATCGAACTGACCGAAACTTACTTCCACCTGCCCGACAAAAAAGCTACTGACGCGCGAAATGCTTTAGCCGACCACCAGCAACTTATCTTTGACGATCGCGTTGCCATTCGGGGCTTTTTGCGCGATGCAGCCATCGTTTTTCACGACTACTACCTCGCGCGCCGCAACACCTCATCGCCAAAATCACTGCCTGGCACCGCAGCCGACAACGAAAACTGGTCTGTCGTTTACCCCCATGCCTACAATTACGCCATCGTCGAAGCGTCACGCAAAAATGGACTATCCCCCTATTTGCTATGGACGCTGATGAACATCGAATCCGCCTTCAATCACGATTCAATCTCCATCTCAGACGCATACGGTCTGCTGCAGATCATCCCCGTAACAGGCTACAAGCTGGCCGAATCCCTCGGCATCGATCCATTCGGCCCGTACGACTTAATCAAACCCGAAAATTCCATACCCATGGGCGCATGGTACTTCGGACAGATCGTCAAAAAATTCAAAGGCTATGCAACCCTCTCGATGGCAGGCTACAACGGTGGGCCGTTTCAGGTGGCGCGCTGGCTAACAGCTTATGCCGGCAAGATCGATCACGACGCGTTCATCGAACTCATCCCGTTCAATGAGGCCCGAAACTATGTCAAAAAAGGCATGGCGCGGCTTCTTATATTCAAACGCATTGACGAAGGCGATCGCAAATACTTTTATTATATTCCAAACGAACTGCCGACATCGTTTGAATTCATGCCTAATTTTTAGTTATCTTTGATGGGCCCGGCTATTTGCTTTGCAAATACACCCAGAATTTAAATATTTATGCGAGTCGAAGATACACCGAAATAAACGTGTACGAACATTGATAAATTAATTTACAGCAAGTAGGTTGTGGCCCCCCTTAATGCATGTATTTGATTTCACTGCTGTCCCACAACTTATTCTCATTAACTGTAACGAAATGCGCTCGTTACAGAATTTTATACTTTTCTTATTCTCATTCTGTCCTGCGGACGGCCCAAAGGGGCGTCGTATCGCGGACGCCCCTTTGGAATCCCCGCGAACTTGACTTCGTCTTCAACATGCGCGCCCGCTCGTCTGGTGCGCCTGCTGCTTGCCT